>NZ_CP108026.1 GCF_041435095.1 Kitasatospora sp. NBC_00315
GTCCCTACGGGCCTTCGGCCCTCCGTTCGCCACCGCCCTTCGGGCGGTGGGCGGACCTGCTCCGCGTGTCCGTGGCCTGACCTTCGGTCAGGCCGGCCCGGCTTCGCTCGGGCCTGTCGGTCACTCCGCTTCGCTCCATTCCCTCCGGTGGCTGGGGCTCGTTCAAGTCATTGAACTGGGTTTTTGGTTGATTTCACGACGGGCTGACTGGGAGTGGGGGCCTGTTCGGGGGCGCGTGCGGGTCGGCTTCACTCCTGTCAGATTGGTCTAGTCCATGGTCTAGACCACGATTTTCACTCCCCGAGCGACCACGGTGCGCTACCGTGGGAGGGTGAGCAACGAGACCGAGTGTATCAAATTTGCACCGTCAGCAGATCCCGCCGTAGTGAGCCTGCGGACCCCACTTCTGGCAGATTCCCGCGAAATCCGGACGCCCGACTGATAGCCTGCCGGATAGCTGTCGTGAAGTGACTTGTGCTTCCAGTTCGACCCTTTCCGGTCGCGACTGGTGAATGTATCAGGATCGCACTGCCAGAGAATCCCGCGAGAGGCCGTGTGCGGGGTCGGGAATTCGGATGAGGGGAGAGAGTTCCGTGGGTGTCGTAAAGCCGGGTCTGCTGGCCGTGGAAGCCACCAAGGGGGTCACGCTGCGGGGGCACCAGGAGGAGGCCCTGGCGGCCGTCGTGCGGGGTCTGACGCTGCGCCCGGGGCAGGTGGCGCCGAACGGTCTGCGGGTGACGGTGCAGATGGCCACCGGCACCGGCAAGAGCTACGTGGGGGCGGTGGCCGGGCAGCGCCTGGCTCCACGGGGCGTGGTCCTGGTCGTGGTGCCCACCCTGAACCTGCTGCTTCAGATGATCGGTTCCTGGCGGGAGGCCGGCCGGGCCGGGGAGATGCACGCGGTGTGCTCCCTGATGCAGAAGGAGCTCCCGGCCGGGGTGCTGGCCTCCACCAGCGGGCTGATCGTCGGGGACTGGATCGCGCGGGCGGCCAGGGGCCGGCGCCCGCTCACGCTGTTCGCCACCTACGCCTCGGTCGGAGCGGTGCGCGACGCCTACGCCTACTGGGCGAGGGAGAAGCAGGAGCTGCTGCCCGAGCTGGACCTGATGGTCTGCGACGAGGCGCACCGGTCCTCCGGCAGTGTCGAGAAGTCGTGGACGGTGGTGCACGACCAGGCGTCCATCCCGGCGGCCCGCAGGTGCTACATGACCGCCACCCCGCGTATCTGGGCGCCGCCCACCCGGATGCTCAAGGCCCGCGAAGGAGCCCACCAGCCGCTGCCGGAGGAGCTGGCGGTGTCCATGGACGACGTGCGCGTCTACGGGCCCCACGTGTTCTCCCTGGGCCTGGCCGAGTCGATCGAAAAATCCCTGCTGGCGCCGTTCGAGGTGGTGGTGCTGGAGCTGCGTGACCCGCTCGCCGACCGCGACGCCGCCGACAAGCAGCCAGTGCCCTGGGGCGCCGGGGTCGGCGAGGCGCAGGACGGGAGCGCGGACGAGGTGCCGGCCGAGCACCTGGCCGCGATGCAGGCCGGCCTGCTCAAGGTGGCCGCCGAGCGCGGCCTCAAGCGCACCATCACCTTCCACAACCGCACCCTGGAGGCACGGTATTTCAGCGAGACGCTGAACCAGACGGTGGAGCGGCTGCACCAGACGAACCCGGAGAAATATCCCGAGGAAATCTGGGCCCAGTGGCTGTCCGGCGAACACTCCGTGGATTTCCGCGAGGAGGTCATCGGCGAGTTCGGACAAGACGAGGAAGACGACGGCCTCAGCTACCGGGTGATCTCCCAGTGCAAGATCATGGGCGAGGGAGTCGATATCCCGAATGCGGATTCGATCCTCCTCATGGGCCGTGGCAGCATGGTCGATATCGTCCAGGCCGTCGGCCGGGCCCTGCGGATGAAGCCCGGTGAGGGCAAGATGGCGAGCCTTATCGTGCCGGTCTTCCTCAAGCCCGGGGAGAAGCCCGGGGACATTCTGGAGTCGGACAGCTATGGTGGGCTCGTTAAAATTTTGACCGCTTTGAGGTCACATGACACCCGCATGGTGGAGGCCCTGGCGGTGCCTCAGAAGTCCGGGAAGCGGACCACCGGGCGCAGCGCCGAGGCGGCCTTCGCACCTGGTGAGGGCAGTGGTGGGGGTGCTGGCGGGGCGGGGGCGTTCACGCTGCCGGTGCGGTTCGAGAGCGACCCCGGCGATGACGTCCTGGCGCTGTTCATCGCCTCACGGGTACTGACGAGCGAGACGCAGTTGTGGCGTGAGGCGATCGGCCACGTACGGAACTGGTTCAAAGAAACCGGCGGTCTCGACGTGCCCTATTCGGCATTGGTCGGAGAAAACCAGAACTTCCCCTTGGGTAAATGGCTGTCAGATCGCAGGGTGGAGAATGCGGCCGGTGAGCTGGCGTCATGGCGGGTGACGCAGCTGGACGGGTTCGGGATGATCTGGTCCGTCTCCGACGCCCGGTTCGAGGCCGGCCTGGACTGGGCGCGGGTCTGGGCGAAGGACCACGGCGGCTCCCTGGCGGCGCCCGCGCGGGCCTCGGTGGGCGGGTACGCGATCGGCACGTGGCTGTCTGAGTTGAGGGCGGCGGCGCAGGTTCCGACCGGGGAGCAGGGGGCTCTGGACCCGGAGCGGCGGCGGCAGTTGGAGGAGATCGACCCGTGGTGGTGCCCCACCTGGCCGATCGCCTGGCAGCGCGCCTACAGCGTGGCTCGGCAGTGGTGGCTGGAGTCCGACGGCCAGGTCGACTGGACCGCCCTGCCCTTGGAGACCGTGTTCGAGGGTGAGCAGCTCGGCCGGTGGGTGCTGGCGCAGCGTGCCGGCTTTCCCGGTCTGGAGGAGGACCAGCGGGACCTGCTGGCGGCGATCGGCATCGAGGAGGACTCCGAGCTGGTGGCCGCGAGGGAGGCCGCCGAGGCGAAGCCGAAGGTGTCCCGCACCGACCGGTTCGCCCAGGGCCTGGCCGCGCTGGCCCGGTTCGTGGAGCGGGAAGGCCATGCCCGGGTGCCCAGGGCGCACAAGGAGGTGCTGGAGGCCGTGGAGCGGCCGGACGGGAGCGGGGAGGTGGAGGCCGGGGTGGTCGTGGCATTGGGCGCCTGGACCAACAACATGAAGGCCCGCCGGGCGAAGCTGACGCCGGGGCAGCTCGCCCAGCTCGCCGAGCACGGGGTGCAGTGGGCGTAGCGATGTAGCCCTGCCCGAGGGCGTTGTCGGCCGATTCCGCGAGTTCGCGGGGTCGGCCGGCTGCGTTCTCGGGCCTCTTGCTGTCTACCGGGCTCTGCGGACTGCGAAGGGGCGACAGGGCTGACCGCCGGCGGTGGGCGCGCTGCTCGCCGAGGTGGTCCGAGGGCGGCGGTGCGGGGCCTGCCGGGAGGCTTCGTCCTAGACGTCGCTGTCGGGTTGGAAGTGCCGGCTGGTGCGCAGGTCCTCGCCGCGTCGGGCGGTGCCCACGCACGCCACGAAAAGTCTCCATCCGTCGGCGCAGTCCGCGGTGATCCCGTAGCCGACGGCTGGCGAGCTGGCCTGGGTGCTGTACCGCTCTTCCCTGATGATCTGGCCGTCGGTGTCGGCGGCCGCGAGAGCGGTTAGCAGTGCCAGCTCGACCTGCGCGGTGGCGACCTTGCCGCCGCCCAGTTCGGGCAGCGGCTGCGGGGTGAGGCGCTCGTCCTCACCGGCCGCCGGCGCGACGCCGGAGGCGCCGGAGACCATCCAGTAGACCGAGCCCGCGTCCTTGATGGTGACCTGGAGGCCGTAGGGGCGGCCCGGCCACACGACGGCCGACTCCACACCGGTGATCTCGGGAAGGCGGGTCAGGAGTGTCTGCTGAAGATCGGCGGGCGTCATGGCGTAACCGTAGTGCTGTTCGAGTGCCGGGTTCGCCGTCGACCCGGGGGAGCTGCCGGCGCGGATGTACGGCGCGGAACCTGGCAACCGCTCCCGGGCAGGCCCGGTGGGTGGGCGACGGCGTGTCGTGGGGCCGCCGGGGCGGTGAGGAGCCGCGCAGCGGGCAGGGTGTCGGCATGTCTGTACGTCGAAGTCATCGTCGTGGCCGTTCCCGGGCCCTGGGCCTGTCCGTCGACCTACTGGAACCGGCCGCGCCGCAGGATCATCAGGCGCGGCCGGTTCCGGACCCTGCGGGGCCCCGTACGGCGCCACCGGTCGTGGGTGCCGCTGACGGGACGGGGGAGAGCCGGGAGGGCGTCCCGGTGGCTGCTGCGGACTGCTGCGCGGCGGTGCGCAGCCGTGACGTCCGCGAAGGCGGCGGCGTGATCGTGTGGACCCGGCACGCTGCCGGGTGTCCGGTCTGGTCGGCTCGCTGAGCGGCTCGGTCAACCCCACCAGGCGGCCGTGGTCCCGATGCCGCCGTCGCCCTGGTCGCCGTTGCCGGATCCACTCTCCCGAGTCAGGTTCGCCGGCCCGGCCCGGAGCAGCTCGGTGATCCGGTCGGCGACGTCGGTCGGCAGCTGGACGGTGTGCTTCTCGAGGTCGTGCGGGCCGCCGGTGGTCAGCCTGGTTAGGTTCTGTTCGCGGCAGAGCTTGGGAGAAGGTTCCGTCGGGCTGGGAAGCGGCGCAGTAGCCGTGCCAGGGCGGCGGCGGCCTTGTTCGGCCCGAGGACTGCTGCGGCCTGGCGGTACCAGAAGTCGGTGATGGTCTGCCGGGCGTGCTGCTGGGCGGTGCCGACGGCGGTCTGCGGCCTGTCGGGCAGGTAGCACCCGTAGACAGGGATGCTGGTGACGCCTGCGGCGCGCAGGGCGCAGAGGCGGTGCTGCCCATCGGTGAGGAAGGTGTCGCCGTCGTCCCAGTTGATTGCTCTCCCGGGGCTCGCCAGGGCGAGTGCCCATTGCTGGTCGCGTTCGGTGAGTTTGTGGACCTTGTCGTCGGCGGCGTCGCGCTCCGCTTCGGTGAGGGCCCGGGCGACGGTGAGGGCGGTGTCCGCGATGGCGGTCCAGTCGTCGCCCTGGTGATAGGGGCAGGCGGCGAACTCGGCCGGGGTGGTCGTGGCGAACTGTTCCGCGCTCGCGGCCTGGCGGGCCCCGTCTGCGTCGGGGTAGGTCTCCGCGATGGCCTTGCCGCGCTGCTCGTAGAGGCATTTGTGCAGGCGTGAGGGCCACGGCAGTGCTGCGACCGGCACCGGCCGGACACCGCTGGTCCCCCGCATGTGGAGTTCGCGTTGGAAGGGGTCGCTGATCAGGCTCGGGTAGAGGTCGAGTTCACCGTCCGGCGTGGCCGGGCGCAGTTGCTCGTCGGTGGCGCGTTGGCGGGCGGGGTCGGGTTCGGTGGTGTCGGTCAGGTCGTGGTAGGGGCCGGAGGACCAGTGTTGTTCCTCGTCGCCGCGCTGTCGTTCGGGGTTGGGTTGGACCTGGACGGTGACCGGGCCGTCGGCGAGCAGGAGGGTGCCGGACAGGCCGTGGACGGAGACCAGGATCAGCGTGCCGCCTGCCCACTCGGGGGTGGTGAGCAGGCGGTTGAGTGGTTCGCCGCGCAGGTGGGTGACGTGCTCGATGCGGTGGAAGCCCTCGTCGCTGGCCATGCCGTCCGGGGTGTGGCGGTGGGCGTGGGTCTGCAGGTAGTCGCCGGTCGTCAGCGCGGAAGCCGGCTTGCTGAAGGTCGTGGCCCGCGGCGCCGGCGCTGGCGTCGCCTCCAGCGGTACCCGCTGTTCGGGCGGGATCGGGGTGGGGCCGACCTGGCTTCGCCGCAAGCGGTGCTCACCCTCGGGGAGGATTGCGTCCCGGAAGAACGGTGCCGAACGCGATGGCCAGGTCGGGTGCGTCTCGTCCCAGGCGAGGCGTTGGGCGCTGATCTGCTTCAGCAGCCATTGGTCTCCCGCGCCGAGAAGGACCGGGCCGGGCAGCCCCTGGCAGAACACCACCGCGACGCCGCCTCCTGGCATCGTGGCCATCTCCCGGCTCTCTTCGGTCAGGAACGACAGGTCGGTGATGTGCTCAATCTGCTCGACCCTGGCATAGCCCTCGTCACGCGGCAGGCGCCCGGCCGTCCAGCGGTGGCTGGCCACTCTCAGGTAGTCGCCCGGCCGGACCGCCCCGTCAACCTCCACAGTGTTCACACCGTCCCGCTTCCCGCCGGTTCCCTCTGCCGATCCCTGCCGAGCACCGTACGACCCGGCCGCGGCCCGGCGGAGGTGATCGCCAAAACCAGTCGGCCCCGTCCGCTCTTGCGGACCGGTCACGGCGGGTGGTTGTCCGTCGGTAGGGTTCGCAGGGTGGACATCGAGCCGTTCGTGGATGAGGACAGTGACCACGATGTGTGCTGGATCTGCCCATCGGTGCGGTTCCCGGCGGGCGGGTTCGACGTCTTCGAGCGGCCGACTCGGGAGTGCCCGTTCGACCCGGCTGACGGATTCCGGTACACCGCGGCCGGGGTGCCGGTGTGCGTGCACCCGTACAAGGTGGGCCTGCCGCCCGGCCGGTACGCCTCGGACGGGGAGCCGGTGCCTGCCTGCGCGCCGCGCTCGGCGTCGTTGCCGCCTTCACCGGTTGCGGACACGGCTGCGGCCCGCCAGGACGGGCCTGGGCGGGCCGTAGCCGCTGCCGCTGCCTGCGTTCTGGGCAGCGGACCCGGCTCTCCGGTCGTCCGGAGCTCCGCCGGGGGAAGCGGGGCGCCGAGCGGGGAGAGCCGGGAGCGCCGGTCTCCCGCGCCGTACGCGGGAGTCATTCCGCCGGGCCTGCCCGACGAACTCGGCGGCCTGGCGGCGTGGGTGGGGGAGCTGGCGCGCGACGCGGCGCCGGAGGATCTGGCCGAGGTGCTGGCCGGCGCCGAGGCTGCGGCGCTGACCAGGTTCCCCGAGACCGAGGTGCTCGCGGTGCTGCGCCGCGTGCTGTCGGGCGGTTAGGCCGCCGCGAACGAGATCGAGTGCTCGCGCCCGGAGCGGCCCATCCCGATGCTGTCGTACTTCTTGGCGAGGATCGCCAGGCGCCGGTCGACCTCCTTCTTGTCGAGCCAGTACCGGGTGGGCGGCTCGGCGCCCCAGGCGGCGAGGTAGGCGGCGTGGGTGTAGCCGCCGCTGGTGTAGTCGGTGTGCTCCTGGTCGGTCTGGTGGATGACGGAGACGCCGACGCGCTCGGCGATCCGGGCGAGCAGCTGCGGCTGGGCGATCATCGCGTGGGTCATCTCGTCCACCGGCACGGGCAGCGCCACCTCGGCGGCCCGCTCGTCCCCGGTCAGCTCGAACACGCTGGCCTTGAGCGCGATGGCCCGCAGGCCCTCGCGCAGCAGCGGGCCCTTGTCGGTGTCCAGGTTCCACCGCTCGATGGTCGGGAAGCCGGTGAAGCACTGCCAGTCGCTGGAGTACTCCAGGGTGGCGGCCTCGAAGGCCGGGAACTCGGAGTCGGCCTCGATGGCGGCCAGGATCTCGGCGGCGCGGCGGCCGACCAGCTCGGCGGTGGGGAGTTCGGTTGCGGTCATGCGGATCACTCACTCCTCGGATCTCACTTGGGTCCGCGCCGGGGCCCGGCGCGGGCTGGAGCGGTGGTGCTGCCTGGCGGGCCTGGTGTCGTCGTCAGGCCCGCCAGGGGCTCTGTGGGGCGCCCTGGGACGGGCGCCGGTCGGCGGCTACGCCACAGGGGCGCAGGCCGGTACCAGGAGCGGCAGGGTGCGCAGCCGGGAGGCGGTGACCACGTCGGCGACGGCGGCCGCGCGGCGGGCCTGGCGGGCGACGGCGGGGATGTCGACCGGGGCGGGCAGGATGCACTCGGCCCACACCGTCTTGCCCGTCGCGGTCTTCGTCGCTCCCCAGCAGTCGGTGAGGGCGCCGACCATCAGCAGACCGCGGCCCGTCACCTCCTCGTCGTCGCCGAACCGGTCCTGCGGGCGAGGCTGGCCGCTTCCGCCGTCGGCGACTTCGACGCGCAGCCGGTCGCCGGGCGGGGCCAGGCGCAGCGTGGCGTCGATGGTGCCGGGCCGGTTGTGGGTGGCGGCGTTGGCGATCAGTTCGGAGGCGACGGCGAGCAGGTCGTCCAGCACGGTGCCGGTGATGCCCCAGCCGGTCGCGGCGGAGCGCAGTGCGTGGCGGGCGAAGCCCACGCATTCCATGCGCTCGGCGGGGTCGGCGGCGGTGGCGTTGACGACCAGGCGGTACTCCAGCCCGTGCCCGGTCCGGCTCACCGCAGCTCTCCCGGCGCGGGACAGGACCAGGCGCCGCTGGTGGTCAGCACGACACCGAGTCCCTGCAGAAGGTCCGACAGGCGCGCCCAGGCGGTCGCGTTGTCCGCGAGCATCCTGCGGTTGATAGTGACGACCACGCCCACCTGGCCGTCGGTGACCAGCTTGGTGACGCGCTGCCAGCCCGGCCGCTCGGCCAGCGGCACCAGGTCGTCCAGGTCGGTGACGGTCTCCACCACCGTCCAGCCGTCGCCGGCGGCCCGCTGCTCGCACCACGCGGTGTAGAGCCCCACGGAAGTCGGGTCCGGCTCGGCGCACACGTACGCGACGGCCCGGTCTGCTCGGGGCGGTCTGGTGGCGGCCGGGCCGCCTGGGCCGATGGGTGCGGGCGCGTTGGACAGCATCAAGGACTCCCGGAAGGTGACGACACGTCGATGACTGCGGCCACCTTCGGCATGGGTACGTACCGGATGCGCCGCCAAGCCTGCGCGGTGAAGGACCGGAAGCCCCGGCCCCTCACCGCGGGCACGACTCAAGTTCACCGCCCGGCGGGCGTCTCGTGGATCCACTCGACCGGACGTTTCACCGGACGTTTCCACCACGGCGCCGGGCAGCCGGTGACAAGGTGTCAGGCAGGAGAGGGGACACCCGTTGAGCACGCGGACACTGGCCGGGCTGCGCAAGGCCGCCGGCCACACCCAGGAGACCTTCGTGACGGCCTTCACCGCGATGGCCAAGCAGCTGGACGTCGCCGCTGCGGTGAGCGTGCGTCAGCTGCGCCGCTGGGAGTCTCCCGACCCGCCGCTGCCCCACCCCGGGCAGCAGGCCGTGCTGGAGGCGCTGCTCGGCGTCCCGCTGGAGGAGATGGGCTTCACCGTGCCCGCCGAGCGGCGCCATGCCTCGGCCGTGGGCGGGAACACTGACCGTGTGGAACGCAGGCGGTTCGTCGTGGACGTCGGCGCCGTACTCGGTGCCTCGGTCCTGCCCGCGCCCGTCCGGCCCGGTAGGCGGATCGGTGCGGGCGACGTCCAGCGCCTGGCCGCCGATGTCGCCGGCCTCTACGCCGTGGACCACCGCCAGGGCGGGCGGGCCGCACAGAAGGCCGCCGCGAAGGTGCTGCGGACCCTGGACACGACCCTGGCGGGCGGGACGTACCTGGAGCGGGTGGGTCGGGACCTGCACGCGCTGACCGGCACCGTGCACTCCCATCTCGGGTGGATGGAGTTCGACGCCGGACGGCCCGGCAAGGCACGGACTGCCTGCGCTGAGGCACTGACGTCGGCCCGCCTCGTCGGCGACCCGCTCCTCGAGGTCCGCGCGCTCGACAGCCTCTCCCTCCTCGCGGTCGAGCAGAAGCGCCCCTGGGAGGCGGTCGCGGCGGCCACCGCTGCGGGCGACCTTGCCCAGCACCACGGCGGGCCGAAGGTGCGCTCGGTGGTCGCGCTGCGCCAGGCCCGCGCGTTCTCGGCGGCCGGTGACCACACCGCCGCGCGCCGCGCGCTCTCCCAGTCGCTGTCCTGGCACGACCGTTCCGGCACCGACACCGACGCACCCGCCTGGACCGCCTTCGCCGGACAGGTGGAGGTCGACTACGCCACCGCGGCCTGGCACACCGCCACCGGCCACCCACTGCACGCGGTGCCGTTCCTGCGCTCCGCCCTCTCCCAGCTCGGCGCCGGCTACTCCCGCAACGCCGCGTTGTACCGGGCCCGCCTAGCCGAAGTGCTGCTCGCCGCCGGCGAAGTGGAGGAATCCGCCGCCGAGGCACGGGCCGCCGCCACGTCCGCACAGGGCATGACCTCCGCCCGGCTCGCCGACCGGCTGCGCGCTGTCGCCTCGGCCGCGGGCAGGATCGACACGGCGGCGGCGCGGGACTGCGCGGAGCAACTGCGGGCCCTCGGGTTCACGGCCACGACCACGACCAGGACGACCAGGAGCAGCGGGAGGACGCGGTGAGCGAGCAGGCCCAGGCGGACGGCGAGGTGGCGGTGCGGGTGTTGGACGGCGAGGCGACCGCGCAGCTGGAGGAGGGTTTGAAGGAGGTGTTCGCGCAGGCGTTCGCCGAGCCGCCCTACGGCGAGGGCCCGGCTGACGTCGACCGGGCGTTTCGCCGGTTCCGCTCCCACACCCGCAAGGCCGGCTTCCTGGCTGCCGTCGCGTTCGGCCCCGGCGGCCAGGTCGTGGGGATGGCGTTCGGCTACCCGCTCACGGCGACGACCAGGTGGTGGGACACCCTCACCGAGGCGGTGCCGGACGACGTCCGCACCGAGGACGGGAAGCGGACCTTCGGCCTGTTCGAGCTCGCAGTCCGCCCGGCCTGGCGGCGCCGGGGCATCGCCACCCGGCTGCACACCGTACTGACCGAGGCGGTGACCAACGACCGGGTGATGCTGAACAGCAGGCCCGAGGCGACCGCCGCGCAGGCCGCCTACCGGGCGTGGGGCTACCACTGCGCCGGCACCGCAATCCCCTGGGACGGCGCCGCACCGCACCACGTCCTGCTGCTGGAGCTCCGGGCCTGAACCCGGTCACTCCTTCGCTGGCTCGCCGAGGGACCAGCCGCTGACC
This sequence comes from Kitasatospora sp. NBC_00315, assembly GCF_041435095.1. Lineage (NCBI taxonomy): Bacteria > Bacillati > Actinomycetota > Actinomycetes > Kitasatosporales > Streptomycetaceae > Kitasatospora > Kitasatospora sp. NBC_00315. Next base: position 10,692 of record NZ_CP108026.1, read on the forward strand.
GCGGTGATCGGGCCGCGCCAGGTCGGCAGGGTGTGGGTGGTCCGGCCGACTGTGTGGGTCACGTCCCGCAGGTGCAGGAAGCGGGGGTCCACCTGGCGGCGGAGTCGGCCTTTGACCGCGGCGGCGTCCAGGTGCCCGGCCGCGTCCCGCAGTACCTTGCGCAGCGTGTCGTGGTACCCCTCCAGCTGGCGCAGGTGCAGCCATTCCCAGTCCGCGGTGGAGATCACGACGCCGGTCACCAACGCGCCGTCCAGGGCCAGCGTCACCACGACGTCCCGGGCCTCGATGTCCTCGTGCTCCACACCCAGGCGCAGGATCTCCAGGTACGGATCGACGTGGGTGTCCTGCTGGAGCAGCATCCGAAGGGCCGGCTGGACCGCATTCCTCCACGACACTGCGCCGCTCCCCCGCTGTGTGTGCGCCGCCCCGTCCGGCCGGGTGCGCAGCTCGGAGAATTGTTCCACCGTGGCGCGGTTCCTGGGGCCGTTCCGGGTGGATCTCCCCCTGGCCAGCGAGCCGGGTCCAAGCCGAGTTCGATCATCTGGAATGCTGAGCTCACGTTTTCTCCGAGTACCAGCTGAGTCTGGGAAGTCGCGGAGGTCTTTATGACCATGCTTGCTGAGACAGGCACGGTGGTCGCGCAGTCGCGCGGCGCCCGTGTGTACGCCGTCATTGCCCGGAAGGGCGGGGTGGGTAAGACCACCTTCACCGTGAACCTGGCCGCCGTCGCCGGCCAGAACAACCCCGCCAGGGACCCCGACTCACCGGCCCCGGTCGTGGCGGCCGGTATCGACCCGCAGGGGTCGCTGGAGGAATGGGCGGATCGGGTCCCGGAGAACGGGCTGAGCTTCGACTACGTCAGCACCCGTGGAAGGGCCGGAGAGCTGGCCAAGCTCAAGGAGGACCCGGCGGTCTCCCGGATCTACGTGGACTCGCCCGGCTTCATGGACACGGACGCGGACAACGACTTCGCGGCCGATCCGCTGGGCAAGGGCAACGCGGCCGATGCACTGCGGGACCTGCTCGACATCGCGGACGTGGCGATCGTCCCGATCACGACCGACTTCATGAGCTGGTCTCCGGCGGAGTTCACGATCGAGCGTGTGCTCAAGCCGAGGAACATCCCGTTCATCGTCGTCATCAACATGTGGGAGTCCCGCGACGGGAATGCCGACCTGAAGGACGCGATCGCGTGGGTGGACGAGCGCGGCTACCGGCGCGCTCCCGAGGCCATAAGGAAGCTGACGCTGCACTCGCGGGCGGCCAAGCACGGCCAGGTCGTTACCAGCTACAAGGAGTCGGGTGCCGCGCTGCGGGCCCGGGAGGACTTCTACAAGCTGAGCCTGGCGATTGAGCAGGTGTTCTGATGGGCGCGCGACGGAACCTCACCGTGGAGGGTCCACGCAGGCCCAAGGGGATCGTGGACCTGGCGCAGGAGATCCACCTGTCCGAGCGCGGACCGCTGACGACTACCGACGTCCTGGCCGTGGACGAGCAGCGGAACCTGCTCGCTTGCGAGGCCGCGATCGAGGCGCTCAAGGCGGCGTTCTGGGCAGCGGGGAAGGCCCTCGAAGCGGTCCGGGAAGGCCGGCTGTACCGCGGCCAGTTCAGTAGCTTCGACGACTACTGCCTCCAGCGCTGGGACATCCAGCGGGACTACGCGGACAAGCTGATCCGCGCCTGGCGGCTGGCCGAGCAGTTGCACGGCCTGGCGGAGCGCAAGCTGAACGAAGGGCAGGTCCGACCTCTGCTGGGGCTGGCGAAGGCGCAGGGGGAGGACGCCGCGAAGGCGGTCTTCGTCGTGGTGCAGAACGGGCCGGTGCCGGCCACCGGCGCGGTGCTGTCCGGAGCGGTGAAGGCGCTCCCGAAGGGTCCGTTCGTCCAGAAGACGGCGGTGGCTCACGTCGAGGCGTACCTCGCGATGGTCGCGGCCGAGAAGCAGCAGGATGGTGGGAAGCGCTCCTCGGCGGCTGAGGTCTCCCTGGAGACCCGGGTGCAGCGCGCGGTCCCGATGGACTGGCTGCGGGAGCTCGCGAAGACGAACCCGGCCGGGGTTGTGGAGTTCCTGGACGCGGTGCAGCGGCAGGTGGAGAAGGCGCGGGGCGAGCTGGTCCCGGGACCGACTGCCGGATAGCCGCGTTCGAAAAAGAATCGAACGAAGTCCAGACAATTGTATGGAGTCTGGAAGCACAGAAGGCCCGCACCCTCCATGAGGGTGCGGGCCTTCGTCGTAGCTGGGGCGGTCAGGCGGCGATGGCGAACGCGGCTCTGGCCAGTAGCACCAAGGCGGCGATCGTGGGGTCGGCGGACCAGCGGAGAACCGCATCTTGCGGTGGCAGAGGGCGGAGAGGACGACGAGGCGGGTCAGGCGGCAGTCGGGGGTGAGCTCCGCCCGGTGGGCGTAGCCGCCGCCGTGGCCGAGACGGACGGTCGCACCGTCTCGATGCACCGGACCTTGCTGAACGTCGAAGAGCCGGCCGCCCCAGAAACACAAAAAGGCCCCCACACCCGGTCGGGAGACCGGGCGCGAGGGCCTTGGGGTGGTGCTGTGCGAGGTCAGGCCGGGACGGGCCCGGCGACGTGGTCGAGGCCGATTGCCCGGGTGACAACCGCGAGGGTGGAGTCCCAGTCACCTGTGTGATGGACGGCGCGGTCGTCCACGTAGCAGGCGGCGCCCAACTTGGTGCTGGTCACCAGGATCGGACCGCCGACCGATGTCCAGTACGCCCGCTCAGGGTCCGGGTCGACGAACGCGGCCAGGCCGGAGTACCAGGTGACCCAGTCAGCGACTTCGGGAAGCCATCGCCTCGGCCTGGCCGTGTAGACGAACACCGCCCGGTGCTCGGCGATCGTGCGCAGCGCCTCGATGGCGCCGGGTTGGGGCAGGCCGATGCGGCCGCCGAGCCAGGGGCCGGGCTGGGTGAGTGTGCCGTCCAGGTCCAGGCCGACGGCCTGGCTGGCGGGGCTGTCGGGGCTGGGGGCGATGACGGAGCGGGTCATGCGGAATCCTCCGGGTCAGCGGTGGAAGCGGTACGGGGGAGCAGCGCGGCCCGGCCCCGCTGGTGGGGCCGGGCCGGGGCGCTGCCGGGTCGTCAGGCGCAGCGGGTGTTAGAAGGGCGGCTCCTCCGAGTAGGCACCCACGAAGAGGACCTCGCGGGCCTCGCGGGCCTCGGGGTCCTGGTCGTCCTCGTCGTCCAGGTCGCTGTGGTCGAGCGGCTCGTCGTCGCCGTACTGGTCGTCGTCGCGGTAGTGCTCGGCCTCGTCGTCGTCGGTCTCCGGGTCGAGGCCCTGGCCGTCGGCGAGGCGGTCCAGGAGGGCAACGAGTTCGGCGAGCGTGTGGACCTCGATGGGGCGCTCGCCGTCGGCGGCCAGGTAGTAGGTGCGGGCGCCGGCGCCGTAGCGGTCGCTGGGGGCGGGGAGGCACAGCAGGCGGGCGTCGGGGGTCAGCTCGCAGGTGGCACTGCCGTCGGCCTGGCCGACCCAGTTGGCGGCCTGGGTGAGGCTGCCGGAGCCGTGGTCGAGGGCATGGGCACGGGTGGCGGCGCGGTGGGCGGCGTCGGCGGCGGCTTCCGCCGTGAGCTGCTCCCGCGAGGGGGCCGTCGTCGGGGAGGCGAGGGCGGCGGTGGTGTAGCCGTAGGCGGGCAGGCCGAAGTGTCGGCGCAGGGGGCGGCGGAGCAGGGTGGTGGCCTGGTCGGTGAGGCACAGGGCGAGGGCGCCGGCGGCCGCGGTGAGGGTGAGGCGGGTCTCCATGGGGCGGGCGGCGAGTGCCCGGTAGGTGGCGAGTCCGGCGGCGGCGCCGGTCACGACGGTGGCGGCGCTGTCGGCGGTGTCCAGGGCGGTGCTCAGCAGGCGGGTGCGGGCGGTGTCGGTCATCTCGGGTGTCCCTTCGGGGTGGTTCGGGCGGGGTGTGGGGCGGTCAGGTCCAGGCGCCGGTGGGGTCGTCGCTGAACGCTTCGGGGGCGGTCGGCGTCGGGACCGAGGTCGGCTGGTTGAGGAGGGCCAGGAGGAGGTCGGCGACCTGGAGGACGCCGACGCGGATCCACGGGTGCGGGCAGCAGTCGTACAGCCCGTCGACGCCGGGGTGGATCGGGGCGCGTCCCCGGTGGTCCTGGTCGCAGGTCGGGGCGATGGCGGGCAGGTCGGACAGGCGGACCAGGCGCCAGGTTCCGGGCAGGGGCCGGTCGGCGTGACGCTCGATCTCGCGCTGGGCGGCGGCCCGCAGGGCGGCCAGGTCGGGGGCGGCGGGGTTCATGGGGGTGGCTCCGTGCTCTCGGTGGGCGGTGCCGGCCGGGCGGCCGCGCCGCGCACCGGAGCGCCCCGCCGCCGGGCTGGGTGCCGGGGGCGGGGCGCGGGGCCGGTGTGCAGCGTCAGCGCCCGGAGCGGCTCACCGCCGGGTAGAGACGCACCTCGTCGAAGCCCTCGTCGGCCAGGCCGGGCAGGGATTCGACGGCGAGCTGGTGCTGCCAGCGCAGCACGTTCTCCGGAACCCGTCGGTTCGCCGGCCTCTGCGAGTTCCGCCGCAGACAGAGATCGAGCGGCGTGGTGAACACGATCGCCAGACGGGGCCGGCCGTTGAGGCGGGCCCGCTCGACGAGCCGGGCCCGCACGGCCTGCTCGACGTTGGTCGAGTCGCAGTAGACCGTGCGGCCCCGGCGCAGCCGGGCGTCGAGCAGGAGGTTCTGGAGCTGGACGGCCTCGGCGGTGCTGGCCTGGTCCCCGGCGTCGCCTCCGGTCACCAGGGCGCGCAGTGCGTCCAGCGAGATGACCTCGCCGGAGGGTACGGCGTGGGTGAAGGTGCTCTTGCCGCTCCCGGCCGGCCCGATCAGGACCGTGAGCGTCCCCGGGGCGATCGGGGCGCGGGCGGCGATCATCGCGCGGTCTTCGGGGGTCATGCTCTCTCGCCAGTCGCTCATGATGAGCGCTCCTTCCGGATCGGGTGTGCGGGGTGGTGGGTGGTCGGACCGTGGCTCGGATCAGCGGGCGAGGACGGCGGCGGCGATCGTCTCGAGGCCGTGGTGGACCGCGCCGTCCATCCGCGCAGCACCGTTGATGCCGTGGTCGGCGAGGCGGTAGAAGTTGCCCTTGCCGGTGGCATCGGCGAACCGCTGAAGAAGCCCGCCGGGAACTCGCCTGTCGATCGCGTAGTGCGTCAGCCCCGAGATGGCGAGGGCGGCCGCGACCTGGGCGGGGCGCAGGCGCAGACCGAGCGCGCGGGCGCCGAGCAGGAGTGCGGCGGCCTGGGTGGCCGAGTAGGTCAGGCAGTGGACCGCGCAGGCCTTGCGGCCGGCGGCGGTGCCGTGGACGGTGCCGTCGTCGCCGGTGACCGGCGCCGCGTCGGTGGCGCCCTTGGTACGGGCGCAGTGGTCGGACTGCACGAGGTGATCGCCGATGTCCGCCCCGGCACGCAGCAGGGCGTAGGCGGCGGCGAAGCGAGCGGTGCGGGCGGTGTTCACGGGTACCTCCTGGGGCGGGTCCGGCCCGGGTGGCCGCGCCGCGCACCACCGCGCCCCGCCGCCGGGCCTGGCTGGCTCGGGGGCGGGGCGCGGTGGTGGGCAGCGTCGGTGCCCGGGTCAGGCCAGTTGCTCGGCGGCGGCGGCCACCAGGCGCTCGCTGGTGTCGGCCGCCTCGGTGCGGGCCTGGTTGAGGACGTCGTGGTCGGCTGCGCCGCGCATGGCATAGGTGGCGCGGGCGGCGTCGCCCGCGGCGTGGGCGAGGGCGGGCGCGAGGATGGAGAGGGTGACCAGCGGGGCGGTGATCTCCGCCCGGGTGCGGTGGCTCTCGCTGCGGGCCTCGGCGTACACCGCCTCATCCGCGCCGGTCAGCCGCAACCGCTCGCGGGCCCACATGGCGCGCCGGTGGTCGGCGAGAGCGGTCACCAGCGCAGTGACCGCCTGGACGAGTTCGCGGCGCCGGTCCTGCTCGGTGCGCTCCGTGCGCTCGGAGCGGGCGGCCCGGTGCTGGAGTGCGGTGACGGTCAGGGTGCCGGCGAGCGTGCCGAGAACGCCGACCAGGGAGAGCGCGAGTTCGGCAGCCATCAGGCACCGGCCTGGGCGGTGCGGCGGGGGTGCCGGCCGGTGAGCGCCTCGGGGCGCCTGGACCAGCGCACGTAGTCGACGGCGCGCGCCGCCCATTTGATGGTGGTCTGCTCGGTGCTCATCGGGTCTCCTACGGATTGGGGTGTCCGGCCGGGCGGCCGCGCCGCGCATCGGAGCGCCCCGCCGATCCGGCTGGGTGCCGGGGGCGGGGCGCAGGCCGGTGGGCAGCGTGAGCGCCCGGGACGGCGGTCAGTCCAGCCCGGCGCGCAGCTCGTCAGCGCGGGCCTGGGCGAGGCGGGCCATCTCGGGGTTGGCGTCGGCGCCTCGGGCCGCGGCCTCGGTGAGGGTCCGGATGAGGGTCTGGCGGCCGGCCTGGTCGAGGGGCGGCATCGGGCGGCCGTCGCGCCTGGCCGCCCACCGGGCCGCCAGGGGGTCGAGGTCGCGCAGGTCCATCCGGTACTGCGGCTCGGCCGGGGTGCTCTCGTCGGTGGCCATCGGGGTGTCCTTCCGGTCAGGTGGGATGGGTTCGGCCGGACGGCCGCGCCGCGCACCACGACGCCCCGCTTCCCGGCTTGGACGGCCGGTGGGCGGGGCGCGGTGGTGGGCAGCGTCACGGCCCGGGGGGGATCAGAAGTCGCGTTCTTCGCCGAGGTCGCAGGCCAGTTCGGCCGCGATGTCGTAGGTGTTGGCGAGGTGCTTCTGGGCCTGGCGCAGCAGCGCGGGCTGGTCGGCGGCGTCGGCGGTGCGGGCGTCGGTGAGGTAGCCGGCGGCCGACTGCAGGGTCTCGGCGTCCTCGAAGCGGCGGCACGCCGTCAGGAACTCGGCTGCGGCGACGACCAGCTCGGCCAGGGCGGCGTCGTCGAGGGTGGTGGGGTCGGCGGGGACCGGGGTGTCGTCGTGGTCGGCGATCGAGGCCAGGGCGCGGCCGTGGCGGCTGGCGAGGCTGGCGAAGGTCGGGGCGACGGTGGTGGTGGTCTTGGGCATGGTGTTCCTCCACGAGGTGGTGTCGGCCGGGCGGCCGCGCCGCGCACCATGACGCCCGCGGCCCCGGCCTGGTTGGCCGGAGGGGCGGGCGTGGTGGTGGGCAGCGTGAGTGCCCGGACGTCAGTGGAGGGCGCTCCAGAGGATCAGCAGGAGCACGGCGGCGGCGATGAGGACGGCCTTCGGCGAAATGCTGGTCGAGGACTCCAGGCGCCGTATCTCGGCGTAGATGGCGTCGCATTCGGCCTGGATTCCGGCGTGGGCGTGGCTGCCGGGGGTGAGGCCGGCCAGGGTCGCGGAGCGGGCGTGGAGCTTCTCGTAGAGGGCGGCGATCTGTGCGTCGCGGGATACGGCCATGGCCACGGCGGGTGCCTTCCGGTGAGCGGTGCTCGGCAGGTGGAGGGTGGTGCGGGCGGGGCCGGTGCGCTGGGCACCGGCCCCGGGGCTGGCTGTCGGTCAGGTGAGGCTGCGGGCGTCGGTCAGTCCCTCGATCCGGGCCGCCTGGCCGTGGATGCGCTGGGCCAGGACGGTGAGCCGCTCGGTGTCGGTGGTGCTGACGCCGTGGGCGAGGCCGGCGGCGAGGCGGTCGGCGTCGGCGCGCAGCTGGGCGACGTCGGCGGCCAGGGCCTGGGTGCGCTGGGTGATGACGGTGTTCAGATGCACGCCGGGGGCGGCGGGGTGGGGGAGTGCGGGTTCGGTCACGGGTGCGGCTGCTCCTGGTCGTCGTGGTCGGGCGGAGTTCAGCGCTGGTCGAAGGGGCCGGTCGGGGCCGGGATGGTCGGCCGGGCTCGGGTGACCGTCTTGGGCTCGGGGGTCTGGATGGTGATCTGCGGCTGGACGTCGGTGCGGTTGATGACCATCGGGCGCAGGCTGAAGGAGATGCCGCGCAGGGCGAACAGGGAGACGACGGCGATGGCGGCAGCCGCGAGGCCGGTGGCGACGGGGCGGCCGGCTTCCGGGGCGCCCTGCCACACCATGGCGAGGGACGCGCAGGACCAGGCCGACCACGCGAGACGCGCGACGGCGCCCTGGCTGAGGAAGGCCAGCAGGGCGACGAGCACGCCGACGGTCTTCCACGCGCCGTACGCGGTGGCCTCGGTGAGCGGCTCGGGCGTGTGAGCACCGAGGTAGGTGTGGATCGGGCCGGTGATCGCGGCGCGCAGGCCGTCACCGGCACCGGGGATGTGCTCGGGCAGGTGGATCGCGCCCATCACGGCGGCGGCGCCGTTCAGCAGGATGCCGCCGACGGTGCCGAGCACCAGGACCGCGACGGCGGCCCCGACGAAGTAGGTGAGGCCGCGCACCCACGGCTCCGCGCCGGCGAAGTCGTCCAGGCCGTCGACGACGTCGCGGCGGCGCTGGTCGAGCCAGCCGCCCGGGGCGGTCAGGGCGCGGGCCCGGCGCCCGGCCGCCTCGCGGATGCTCGGGGACGGCTGCGCCTCGGTGGCGGTGTGCTCGGTGTGCTGGTTCACGGGGTGCTGCTCCTTGGTGAGGTCGGTGTGGTGGTGCGCGGTTCGGGGCCCGCCCCGGCGGGTGCCGGAGCGGGCGGGGTGGGGCGGCGGGGTGGGGCGGGGTCAGCCCTGGAGGCGGATCGGCATCAGCAGATGCTGGTAGCCGCCTTCGGCGAGGTCGCCGGAGTAGCCGAGGACCAGGACGGGCTTGGTGGAGGACGTGAGGTGCAGGCGGGCCTCGGGGGTGGCCAGGGCCTTGAGGCAGTCGGCGAGGTAGCCGGGCTTGAACGCCACGTCGCACCCCCGGACCCGGTCGCCGATCGCGCCGACGGCGGCGCAGGGGACGCGGTCGACGGCGCGGGCGTCATCGCCGTCGCCCGCCTCGATGAGCAGCTGGTCGCCGTCGACGGCCAGGCGCAGCGGGCTCTTGTCGGAGGCGACCAGGGCGACGCGCTTGATGGCGGCCAGCGTCTCCTCGACCGGGACGGTGATGGTCAGCTCCGCGTCCGCGGTGTCCGGGAACAGGCCGCGGAACTTGGGGAACTCCGCCTCCAGCAGCCGGGTGCCGGTGGTGCGGCCCGGGATGGAGAGGGTGAGCTGCCCGTCCGACCAGCCGATCGCCACCGGGTGCTCACCGGCCAGGGCACGGGCCGCCTCGGCGAGGAACTTGGCCGGCACCAGGACGGTGCGGGCCGCTGCGTCGAGCTCCTCGGCCGTCGGCCCGGCGTCCTCGCCCTTCTTCCGGGTCTTCTTCACCGGCTTGGCGTCGGGCAGGGTGCCGGTGGGCTTCACGGTGAGCTCGCGGACGGCGAAGCGGTAGCGGTCGGTGGCGGCCAGGGTGAGCCGGCTGCCCTCCAGGATCATCTGCACGCCGGTGAGGGCGGGCAGGGTGTCGTCGGTGCCGGCGGCGACGACAGTCTGGGTGACGGCGTCGGCGAGCGCGTCACCGTCCACGGTGAGGACGGTGTCCGGGGCCGCCGGCAGGGCCGGGTACTCCTCGACGGGCAGGGTCGGCAGGGTGAAGCGCGCGGTGCCCGCGGTGAGCAGCAGCCGGGCCCCGGACAGCTCGATGTCGACCTCGGCCGCCTTCGGGAGCGCCTTGCAGATGTCGTTGAGCAGCCGGCCGGAGACCAGCGCCGTGCCGTCGTCGGCGATCTCCGCGTCGATCCGGGTGGTCGCGCAGGCCTCGTAGTCGAACGCGGCCAGGTGCAGGCCGTGCTCGTCGGTGCGCAGCAGGATGCCGGCGAGGACGGGCACCGGGGGCCGGGTGGGCAGGGCGCGGGCGACGTGGGCGACGGCGTCGGCGAACGGGCCGGCGAACAGGCGGAGCTTCACGGTGTCCTCCAGGACGGTCATGCGGTGGCGGTGAGGGCGGCGAGCTGCTCGCGCTCGTCGTCGGACAGCTCGGAGCAGGGCAGGCAGGAGCCGACCGACTTGAGCGGCAGGCAGTGGTCGTAGCGGGTGCGGCAGATCGGGCAGGTCTGGCGGGCGGCCATCGCGCGGTCCAGGGCGGCGGCCCGGCCCGGCGTCATCGGCCGGACCGGCAGCGCCTGGGCGGCGCGGTAGAGGTAGGCGATCCTCTGCCCGTGTCGGCAGACGACCTGCGCGGCCGGCTCCTGGCCGCCGGGTCGAAGACCGAGCCGGCGGAGCTGGCGGCGGGTGTGCAGGCCGGGGTCGGCGTAGCGCCAGGGCCAGGTGGGGAGGCCGCCGTGGTGCTCGCCGGTGGGGTCGAGGTCGGGTGCGCGCACGGCGGACTCTCCCGTCTTGGGTGGGGTGGTGTCGGGCGGTCAGGCGCGGGGCGTACTCACCCGGCGGCCGTACGGGGTGATGCGGGTGCGGCCCCGTTGTAGTGCGGGACGGGGTCGGTGCCGGGCAGCAGCACGTACTCGTGGCCCGGCAGTTCCTCGCCGTCGCGGTCGCGCAGGCGCGGCTCGTCCAGCTCGCCGCCGTCCTCGTCGTGGCGCTCGACGCTGACTCCGGCCGCCCGCAGCTCGGGGTCGGTGAGCTCGCCGGCCTCGCGGACGGTGGCGGGGATGACGTCGTAGGCCTCGGCGCGGGCCACGTGCGCGAACGCGGCGTCCAGCTCGGTGAGGCAGGCGACGGCGCGCTGCTGCCAGCCGACGGGCATCGACTGCATGAGCGTGCGGGGCACCACCAGGTAGTTGGCGTAGGTGAGGCCGAACCAGGTGTGCACCGGACCGTCTGCCGGGATGCCGGGCAGCGGGTTCTGTCCGGGGATCGGGTCCACCGGCACCCGGCCGGTGGCGTCGCGGGCGTCGTCGTGCTCGCGGTCGTCGTTGTCGCAGATCAGCCAGCCGCCGTCGGCGTCCGTCCACAGCCCGTCGGTGGCCTGCACGACCACCTCGCCGACGGTGCTGTGGTGGCCGTACTCGTCGTCGAACGGCTCGCCGCAGACCTTGCAGCGCGCCGACCAGAGCAGCACCGGCTGCACGGCGCCGGAGGCGGCGTGCGGCTCGGGGGACCAGACGCGGCCGCGGTGCAGGACCACCGCCAGGTCGACCGATGCGCCGCGGCTTCCGGTGTCGTGCAGGGCCGAGCGGGCGGTGTGCTGGGCGGCGGTGAGCAGCGCGGTGATGTGGTCGCGCATGGGCCGCTGCTCGCCGGTGCCGGTGAGCCACAGCGCCCACTCGATGCTCTCGTCGCCGACCGGGGCGGGGTCGACGGCCGGGCCGGGCAGAGCCGGGGCGGTGGTGGTCGGCGTGGTGGTGACGGTCACGGAGTCCTCCGGGGTGGTGGTGTCGGTGAAGCGGCGGGCCCGGGTGCGGCGCCGCCCGCCCTGCCGGGGTTCGGCGGGGCGGGCGGCGGCGGGGTCGGGTCGGTCAGTCGCGGACGGCGGGCAGCACGGCGGGGGAGCCGGCGCTCTGCCGGCGCCGGGTGGCGAGCCAGGCCCCGGCGGCGGTCATCAGCCGGCCGTCGCCGAGGGCGTCCAGCGGGGCGGTGTCGATGTCGTGCATCAGCTCGGCCGGGTCGAGCTCGCGCAGGTAGGCGATCGGGGCGGAGTGGACGATCTCGCCGGTCGCCAGGATCTGCAGGGTGGCCCTGTCCGGGAAGCCGTGGCTGCCGGCGACCACCCTGCAGACCTGGGTGTGGTCGGGGTGGCCGGTCAGGTAACGGTCGGCGTCGCGGTACAGGACGTAGGTGCCGGGGAACGGCTTGGCCGGGGCGGGCGTGGTGACGGGCTGGGCGGTGGGCTGCTGCATCGGGCGGATCCTTTCTGGGCGGTGACGGCCGGTCGGCCGGCCCCGTCGCCGGATGCGCCGCGCCCGCCCCGGCCGGGATTCGGCGGGGCGGGCGGCAGGCGGGCCGGAGGCGAGACCGGGGGACCGGCCGGTCAGCCGTTGTTGTTGACCGTGCCTTTCCATCCGGCGGTCTGCTTGGCGATGTTGGTGGTGTGATGCTCGGGCCGGTAGTTCCAGGCGAGGACGGTGGCGGCCGCGTGGGAGTTGTCGCCGCTGGCGGTCGCGGTCGCGCCGTCGGTGCCGCCCCGGATGAGGGCCTTGAACTTGCCGAGCAGGATCGCGGCGCCGACGAACACGGTGGCGATGGTGGCGGCGGCCGCCATCAGGATCTTGCCGATCTCGTCGGTGTAGGGAGCGGCCTCGGCGACCCCGGCACCGACCATCCACGTCAGCGCTCCGGCCGCGAGCGCCCCGGCGCAGCCGAGCAGGACGCTCTGCTGCACCGCGCGCGGCAGGCCCGGGTCGAGGACCGGGACCGGGACCGGCGCGACGGGTGTCGGCTGCGGCGAGGTGGCGGCTGCCGCCGCGAAGGGGTTGTAGACCGGGACGGCGGCGACCTGGCCGTCGATGAGCGCCGGCACGTAGGCCTCGCCGTCGGTGGTGGTGGGTCGCAGGGGCACGGCGAGGACCTGGCCGTCGAGGATGGCCGGGCTGTAGCCGTCGGCGAGCAGGGTGATCTGCGGCTCGGTGCGGGCCGGGGTGGTGGTGTGCGGGGTGGGCCGGGTGACGTCCACGGCGGGCTCCTTCAGGTCTGCGGTGCGGCGGGGAAACGGGGTCGGTGCGCGGCGCCGGGCGCCTTCTGGGGCCGCCGGACCGGGCCCGGTGGCGGGCGGGTCCGGCGGCCCTCGGAGAGGCCGGGAGAGGGGCGGGTGAGCTGGCGTCAGCCCTCGGTGGGGGCCCAGACGCGGAACAGCTGGGCGGGGGCGGCGGGGTGGTGGGCGACGGTGCCCAGCCCCGGGGTGAGGCGGGCGGTGAGGGCGACCTGGTGGGCGTCGCGCAGGGCGCTGGCGATCAGCGGCAGCGGCGGCTGGAACACCACGCCCCACGTCTCGACGCGCAGGCTCATCCCGGCCAGGCGGCCGGTGCGGGCGATCTCGTCCGCCATGCGCGCGACGGCGCCCCGGGTGGACAGGTGCGGCCAGTCGCCGAGGGTGATGCTGATCAGCGGCCGCTGCGGGGTGGGGGCGTAGGCGCCGCTGACGGGGTCGGTGTCGGTGTCGCGCAGCCGCTCGCGCAGCACCTCGACCGCCTCCAGCAGCAGGTCGGCGGCGCCGTCCTTGGTGGTGGCGGCGCGGTCGGCGAGCCGGTGACTGGACCTGGTCCCGTTCGCGTCGGCGACCCAGGACCGGACGAACGGGCTGGCGTGCTCGGCGGCCAGCAGGTGGTCGATCAGGGTGCTGTACCCGGCGCCGGCGCGGGCGCTGATGTGCGTGTGGACGGCGCCGTTCGCGTTCCACAGCGGGACGCGGGCAGGGCGGCCGTCGGCGAGCCGGCCGACGGCGACGGTTCCGGTGGCCGCGTCGAGCAGCTGGTCGGCCGGCGGGCGGGGCGCCGGGTCGGCGAGCGCGTCGCCCCAGGCGGCGGTGGCGGCGGCGGTGTTCTGGGTGTCGGTCATGCGGTGTCCTTCCGGGACGGCTGTGCCCGCCGGCCGGGTCGGACGGCGGGCACGGGGCGGGACGGTGGTCAGTCGTTGATGCGGGTGGTGGGGCCGGCGGAGAGAATCTCGGCGACCAGGCGGAGCGCCTCGGTGGAGAGCCCGCTGCCGCCGGACCGGGCGAGCAGCTGCGCGGCCTCGTCGACCAGGACGACGGTGCGGCGCGGGCCACCCAGCTCCCGGCGCCGGGGCGCGGCGGGCAGCGTCCGACGGTGGCGCACCTCCAGCGCGGCTCGCAGGACGGTGAGCTGGGTGAGGCTGTCCCCGGCGGTGTGGGTGCCGGCGGCGCCCGGTCGCATGCGCGGGTCGAAGGCGGCTTCGGCGAGGAACTGGTCGACCGGGCCGAGGCGGAGAAGGCGGTGGGCGGGGAGGGTGTTCACGGCGGGGTCCTTCCGGTCTGTGGTGCCGGCGGGCGGGGCGGGTGGTCAGACGCGGATGCTGCCGATGAGGTGGACCAGGCCGGTGAGGAGCTGGGTGATGGTCGGGCCCAGGCCGGTGGAGGCGAGGGTGAAGCCGAACAGGATGAGGGTCAGACCGGAGAGGGCGCGGACGGTCCGGCTGCGGAAGAGGAAGACGGTGGCGATGCCGAAGACGACGGCGAGGGAGGCGGAGACGACCACGGTGGGCTCCAGGCAGGCAGGGGCCGGGGCGCCGCGTGGGCGGCGCCCCTGGCCGGGGTGGTGGTGGGTCAGGCGGGCAGCGTGTAGCGGCCGCTGCCGAGGGCGGCGATCCGGTCGGCGCGGTTGAGGATCGAGAGGTTGTTGCGGACGCTGGCCGCGCCGACCGTCTTGCCGCCGTCGGCGTTGACGGCGGCGAGGATCTCGTCGAAGTCGAGGGCGCCGGCGCCCTCGCTGTCGTCGCCGTCGGCGGCTTCGGCGGCCTCCTCCAGGGCGCGCATGATGCGCACCGCGATGGGAGCCTTGCCGCTGGTGGAGGCCTTCTGCTCGGCGGCGGCCTCCTCGACCAGTGCCTGCGTCTGCTCCTGGGCGGCGGCCACCAGCTCGGCCGGGCCGTCGCCGTCGCGGGTCAGGTAGGCGGGACCTGCCGCCTCGTGCGAGGTGACCTCCAGGTGGGCGGGCTCGCCCGGCCCGTACAGGTCGAGGATCAGCGGATCCAGGCCCTCGACCTCGTGCATGGAGCCGACGGGGAAGAACCGCATCATCGCGGTCGGCCGGTCGGAGCCGAGCAGGTAGGCCATGCCACCGGTGTTGCCGCGGGCGACCTTCGCCCCGGGCCGCACCGTGGCGAACCGGGAGCGCAGCACCGGCGGGCCGGTGCGCTTGGGGATCGGCACGATGTGCGTGCCGGGGGGCAGCAGGCCATCCGACACCAGCGACTGCATCATCGAGCTGGACCAGCGCAGCAGGATGGTGTCGCCCTCCTTGAGCATGCCGCGCAGGGTGTCGGAGCCGCCGAGCTCGTCCACGTGCGAGGCCTGCGCCGCGATCGAGATGCCGACCCCGACGGAGCGGCCGGTGCGGCCGAGCTCCTTGATCAGGGCGGCGATCTTGTCCCGGTACGGGGCGCCCTTCTCCAGCGCCCGGTTCGCCTCGTCGATCCGCACGCTCAGCAGCGGATCCGGACGGTTGATCAGGAAGCTGGAGCGGCCCATCGCGGCGTAGCGGCTCATCCGCTCCTCCGCGACGCGCACCGCCGCCTGGAGCATGGCCAGCAGGCCCTCCTGGGTGGTGACCCGCCAGTCGACCTGGCCGGCGGCCTCCGGCACCGACTGGCCGCCCTTGAGGTCGGCGAGCCAGGTGACGATCCCGGAGCGCTTCTCGGCGGCGAGGATCAGCTGCAGGGCGCGGGACTTGCCGGCGCCGGTGGTGCCGAACAGGGCGCCGCGCTGCGCGCCGGAGCCGGGGACGTACAGGCGGATCTGCGCGGGCTGGCCGTCGTGGTAGCGGCCGACGGTCAGCCAGCCCTGGTCGTCCATCACCAGGTCCTCGCCGCGGACCGGGTCCAGCTTGTCCAGCGGCGGGGCGGCGTAGACGGTGACCAGGGCGCGGGTCAGGCCGTCGGTCTCCACCGCCATGCACGCGGTGTCCAGGATGTGCAGGTGGGAGGCGAGGGAGCGCAGGTCGTAGGTGAGGAGCTTGCCGGGCGGGACCTCCACCTCCAGCTCCATCACGTCGACCTCGAAGCCTCCGGGGGCCGTGGGCAGGTTCATCAGGGGCGCAGCCTTTCTTCCATCTCGCCGGTCTTGGTGTTGCCGCGTCGGATCGCGATGAGCTGGGAGTGGGGCATCGCGCCGGGGGCGATGGTCTTGTCCCAGCGGGTGAAGGGGTCCATCTCCGCCTCGGCCGCCTCGGCGCCCGTGCTCTGGGTGACGGTGAGCTGGCGGCGGCCGGCGCCGTGGCCGGGCACCGCCGTGATGGAGATCAGCTCCTCGGGGATGTTGGTGATCGCCGAGATCGCCGAGATCGGGATGTCCGGCACCGGGCGCCCGCCGACGGCGACGATCTGCGCCCGCCACTCGGTGCGGCCCTCGACCACGGCGTACTCCAGGTAGGTGCCGGCCGCCGGGCACTTGGGCTGCTGCGCCCACCGTGCCCAGTCGAGCGCCAGCTGCTCCTCCGGGGTGCCGGCCGTCAGGGTGACGGGGGCGTAGTCGGGGACGGCGGGGGTGGCGGCGCTGGGGCGCACCAGTTCGCGCGCGAGGCGGGAGGGGCGCTGCCACCAGGTCAGCCCGGCCCAGACGGCGACGGCCGCGCCCTCGCCCCAGTGCGCGCCGGGCACGATCCGGAAGGCGACCATCTCGCCGAGCAGGAACACCGACGGCGAGGCGTACAGGGCGCTGACCGCGCCGGGGGTGCTGCGCCGCCAGGGCCGCACGGAGACGGCGGCCGACAGGACGGTCGTGCCGAGGACGACCGGGGTGGCGAGGGGCAGGACGGCCGGGGTGAAGACGGCGGCGGTCAGGGCGGCGGCGCCGGCCACCGTCGCGGTGCGGCCCGCCCAGTGGCGGGCCCGGTCGGACTTCGACACGGGGTGGTCTCCTCTCTCAGTGGGTCAGGTGGGCGTACAGCTCGCCGAGCAGCCACAGGGCGCCGGCGGCGATGACGAAGGCGGTCAGCAGCCGGGCGGGCAGGGGCGACGGCTCGGGGTCGTGCTCGGGGGCCACGGGGTGGTCCTTCCGGGTGCGGGTGCGGCGCTGCCCGGCACCGCGGGTGCGGTGCCGGGCAGCGGGCGGGGGCCGGGGGTGGGTCAGCGGTTGGCGTAGAAGCCGCGGTCGGCGGGCTCGACGGGCATGGCCTGGAAGGCTTCAGCGACGTCGCCGTAATCGGCCTGGTGGGCGTCGGACGCCTCGTCGAACAGGCTCGACATCTCCTCGCACTCGTTCGCCATGGTGGTGGCGTTGGCGAGGGCGCCGCGCATGATGTCGGCGGCCTGGTGGTGCTCGGCGACGGTGTCGGCGTCGACGTTCATCCCGGCGGCCATCTCGGCGAGCCGGTCGACGCTGGCGGCGACCTCGCCGACGTACTCGAAGGTGGAGCGGGCGAGGTCGGCCATGTGGCGCAGGGCCAGGCCGGCCTTGGCGAGGCGGGCGATCAGGATGCCGTAGCGGACGCCGTCGGAGACCACCTCGATGGCGGCTCCGACGGCCTGGCGGGCGGCGGGAAGCAGATCGGACACGCGCTACTCCTTGTGGTAGTCGGTCTCGGCCGGGGCGGCGTAGCCGTGGTCGCGGGTCTTGTCGGCCGGGCGCTGGTGGATGGCGGAGGCGTTGTCGGCGGCGGTCTTGATGGCCTCGGACGCGGCCGGGAGGGCGGCGGCCAGGGCCTCGGCCTCGCTCTTGACGCGGCCGGCCTTCTCCAGCAGCCGGTCGACGTAGCCGAGCAGGCGGCCGGGGATCTTCAGCTGCATCACCTGGGCCTTGAGGCTCTCCAGGTGGTGTTCCAGGTCCTCGCAGGCGGAGGCGGCCTCCCTGGCGTCGTCGACGCGGTCGAGGATCTCCTCGGCGGCGTCGTTGTCGGCCTCCAGCAGGTCGTAGATGGTCAGCTCGGAGTCGGCTGACGGGGCGTGGACATCGCTCATGTGGTTCCTCGTGGGGGTGGGGGAGCCTGTCCCGGTGGCCAGGGCGGGCCTGGCCACCGGGGCGGCGACGGACGGGGCGGGCGGCGGCGAGGCCTTGGGCGGGCGGATGACCTCCAGCTTCACGTTCACTTCGTGGACCATTCCGGGCGGCGGGGCAGGCCTGCCCCGGCCGGCCGATGGCCCGGTGCCGGACGACGTCGACGACGTGGAGCCCGTGGCGGAGGTGCGGGCGTTGGTGCGCTCCCAGCGGGCCCGCGTCCCGGCCTTCGCCGACGACGCTCCCGCCGAGGACGGGCCGGATCCGCCCGCCCCGGCCGGGCGCTTCGCCCGGCCCTTGGGCCGGGCGGCCTTGGCCTTCGCCTTGGCCCTTGCCCAGAAACCCGCCGCTCCGGCAGCCGCCCCCGTGGCCGTGCCGGCGGCGGCCTTGCCGGCCGCCGTACCCGCTGCGGCGGCCCCGGCCGCACCGGCGGCCTTCGCCCTGGCGGCCTTCTTCGCCTTCGCGGTGGCGGCCTTCGCAGTCGAGCCGGACGTCTTGCCCTTGGTGGGCGGCTTCACCCCCGGCTTGACCGTGCCGGCCGCCGCCGCCATCTTCGGCGCCCCGGAGGACGTGCCCGCCGACGGCTTCTTCTTCCCCTTCTTCTTGGGCTTGCGCTTCTTCGGCGCCCGCCAGACCGGCACGTGGTTCTTGCGGCGCTTGTCCAGGCGCCGCTGCGCCTCCTCACCGATCGCCGCACCCAGCGTCGTACGCCGGGCCGGGTCCGCCCCGGGCTTGTCCTTCTTCCCGGCACCGGGGGCCGTGGAGGACGAACCGCCGGCAGCACCGGCACCCTTCTTCGCCCCCGGTCCGGCCGGGCCCTTCGCCCCGGCCGACCCGCCGGACGTCCCGGCACCCGCGCCCTTCTTCCCGGCACCGGCCGCCGGACCGGACGAGCCGCCCGCCGGCTTCTTCTCCGGCGTCGTGCTGCTGCTCCCCCCGCCCGTGGAGGCGGGATCCTTCCTCTTGTCCCTGTCCTTCCTCTCCTTCTCCTGCTCCTTGTCCTTCCTGGCCCTGTCCTGCTCCTTGTCCCTCTTGAAGCGGTCCGCCAGGGCGCGGTCGCCCGACCGGCCGGCCCGCGTGGACAGGCTGGCGTCCGGGCGCTGCGCCCCGCCGCCGCGACGCTCGGTCCGGCTGTCGGTCTTGGACTGCGCACCGGGCCGGTCCGTGCCCTTGCCGCCCGCGGCCGGGCCGGAGCGGAAGGACGCGGGCACCGATCCGCCGGAGCCGCGCCCGGCCTGGCCGCTCGTCCCGCCGCCGCGACCGGTGGGCCCGGCGGTGTTCTGGCGCTGGCGGGCCTGCTGGCCCCACTCGGGCCCGGACTGGACCCGGCCGCCGGCGCCCGGGGCGGGCTTGGCGTCCTTCGCCTTGTCCCGGATCGCCTTCAGGTGCTCGGCGCGGGCGGCGATCCAGGAGACGATGCCGGCGCTTCCGCGCACGGCCGCCAGCGAGATCGCGGACAGCGTCAGCATGCCGAGCGCGACCGCGTCGCGCACCGGCGCCGCACCGCCCGCCGGCCCCGGCGCGGGGAGCGCCGGGGCGCCGGACGAGCCGGAGCCCGGCACCACCACGGCCCCGGAAGCGGCGGCGGGCAGGGCCACCGGCAGCACGGCCGGGGCGGCCGGGCGGCGGTGGCGCAGCTGCGGGAAGGCGGCCGGCGCCGGGGTGTTGGGGGCCGGGATCGGGGTCGGCGCGGGGGTGTCGGGGGCCTGGCCGATGGGCGGGCGCAGGCCGATTCGGGGGTGCAGGGTGACCACGTTTCCGTCGTCGTCGCCGCTCAACTCGCCCTCCTCTCGTGTTGACAGTCAGTGATGGGTCTGGGAGCCTCGCGCGCGCGTGTCACGCGCGCGCCTTGGGGCCCCGTGATGTGCTTGCGGAGCCGGTGATGATGATGATTTCGGGGCCCGGCCTGCTCACCCTCCGTGCTGGTTGCACCAGGCGCTGAGGTTCTGCGCGAGGGAGTACCAGGCGCTGTCGTCGCCGTTCTTCTCGGCGGCGCGGGCGATCGCCTTGGCCTGGTCGACGAGCGTCTGGGCGAGCTGGCGGTTGCTCGTCGCGGCTTCCTGGCGGTCGGCGTAGAACTTGGTGAGGTTGGCCATCCGCTTGGCGGCCGCCTCCCGGGCGGCCTTGTCCGGGACGCGGGCGGTCACTGGCCGGTGCCCGTCTTGAACATGTCGAAGACCGGCGGGTGGGCGGGCTGCGCGGGCACGGCCGGCGGCCCGCCCTGCTCGCCCTGCCCGGCCGCGCCGTTCTGCCCGGCGTGCTCGACCATCCGGCGGACCAGGTCGTTGACGTTGCCCGCCGAGCGGGCCACCGCCGCGCCCTGGCCGGCCTTCTCCAGGGCCTTGGTCTCGGCCTTCTCCGCGCGGCGCTTGGGCAGCTCGACGTAGACGGCGTGGTGGGTGGCGCGCAGCTTGGCGGACAGGGTGATGATGGCCTGGGCGTGGCCCTCCATCTGGTGGAGCAGGCGGGCGGTCTTCCAGGCGTGGTAGCCGGCCTGGAGGCCGTTGTCGCCGGCGGGCGGGTTGAACTTCAGCTCCCCGGCGAGGTCGTTGGCCAGGGCGCGGAAGTCGTCGCGGTGGTCGCGGAAGATGCCCTTGATCTGGTCGGTGTACATCTCCATGCCGCCGGGGGCACGGAGCTGGTCGGCCTTCCAGCCGTACTCGGTGTCGTCGTCGTGGGCCACGGTGGCCGTCCTCTCACGCTGGGGGAAGGTTGGTCGACCCGGGCTCCGGCCGGATGCACGGGTCATAGGGTGGTGCTCGGTGCCGTCGGCACCTTCGGCGGTCACCAGGGCGCTTTCCTCGCCCTGGTGGCCACCGGAGAGACCGACAGCCGTTCTGGTTGCTCTCTGTGACAGCCCGTCGGGGCCGGGCCGCGCCCCGCGCACCTCATGGGGGCGGCGAGGGCGGGCCCGGTTTCAGCCGGTCTGCTCGTAGCGCTCGCGGGCGCTCTCAAGGCGGCGCCAGGCGGTGGCCTGGCTCTTGCCGGTGACCCGGATCGCGTCGTCGAGCGAAACCTTGTCGGCGCCCTGGCGGCGGATCATGAGAGCGTGCAGTGAGGTGATCTCGGCCTCGATCGCAGCGTCGCCGCCGCCGGGGCGCTTGCGGGTTTCACCACCGCGCCGCACCAGCGCCGACCCGGCTCCGTTCTCACGGCCGCTCTCACGGTGCGAGCTGGCGTTATCACCGGCGTCCGGGCCGCTCTCAACGAGTCTCATCGGACGGCCGCTCTCACCCGCGCCGCTTTCACGCGGGTCGGTTTCGTAGACGCTCAGCTCTCGCGCGTCGAACGGGTCGTCCGGTGAGAGCGGTGAAACCATGCCGGGGTGATCGGTGAAACCGGCTGCAGTCATCGCGGCACTTTCACCGGCCGATGCGACCGGACCGTTCTCACCGCCGCCGTTCTCATCGGCTTCCGTGGTGTCCGTGATCTTGTGGAGGCGCCACATCACCCACGGGGCGATGGCGGCGACGCCCACGATCAGCCACCACAGAGCGTCACCCTTGTCCGGGCCACTCTTGACCACACCGACCAGGCCGGCCGCCGCCAGGTGGTAGACGGCGTTCGCCGCGACCATCAGCACGATGGCACCGAGGACGTCCTTGTGACGGCGGAACGCCTGGACCACGTAGACGTCGATCGCCAGCGGCAACGCCCACGCCACCAACGACGGCCAGCCGGCCAGCCTCGCCAGAGCGAACTCACCCGAAGCGGTCAGGGTGACCGCCGCCGCCAGCGCGACCTTCGGCCCCCACCGGTCGGTGAAGTCCTCCCGCTTGCGCTGCTTGGCGATCAGCGCCTCGGCCTCCTCGGCCGCCGCCCGGCACACCTCCAGCCGGGCCTGCTCCGCGGCGTGCTGGCGGGCACCGTCGGCCAGCACCTCACGCACCCGCTGCTCGGCCTTCCCGATCACCGACCGGGCGTCGGCCTCGGCGCCGGCCAGGCGCTGCTTGGCCGCCTGCTCCGCCGTCGCCAGCACCCCGGCCGCCTGCGCCTCGGCCCGCGCCTGCACCTCCGCGACCGCCTCCTCGGCCTGCTCCCGCGCATCGACCAACACCTGGTCCGCCTGCGCCCGACGCTGCTCCGCCTGCGCCTCGGCATCGGCGACCAGGTCCTCGCCCTTGTCGCGCGCCGCGTCCAGCACCCGCGCCGCGCTCTCCTCGGCCGCCTCGACCTCACCGCGGGCCTTCTCCCGCAGCTCGGCCGCCTCGGCCTGCGCCTCGCTGCGCATCCGGGCCGCATCCTCGCGCCGCTGCGCCGCGTCGGCCTCGGCGACGGCCACCAGGTGCTCGGCGCGCTCCTTCGCCTCGGCGACCAGGTGCTCGGCGTGCTCGGCGACCTGCTCGGCCTCCGTGCGCGCCTGCTCCGTGACCTGCTCAGCGTCGGCGATGATCTGCTGCGCCCGCTCGCGGCCGGCGGCCACGATGCGGTCGTACTCGGCCTCTGCCTCGGACTGCAGCTTCTCGGCGGCCTGGCGCCGGCGGGCCACGGTCTGCTCGGCGGCGGCGAGGTCGCCGTCGGCGATGGCGCGGACCCGGGCCACCGTGTCCTCGGCGGCCTCGATCTGCTGGTCGGTCAGCTTCTTGAGCCGGGCGACCGTCTGCTCGGCGGCGGTGCGCTGCCGGACGGCGTCGGCCAGCTCGTCGCGGGCGGCCGCCAGCTGGTCCTCCAGCTCGACGGCCCTGGTCTGCGCCTGCTCCTCGGCCTGCGCCAGGACGGTGCCGGCCTCGGTGCGGATCTGCTCGGCGCGCTCCTCGGCGTCGGCGACCGCCTGGCGGGCCTGGGCGAGCAGCTGGTCGGCGTCGGCCTGGGCTGCGGTGCGCAGCTGGTCGGCGTCGGCGCGGGCGCTCTCCAGCAGGGTGTCGACCGCGTCCTGGTCGACGGCCGGGGCGTCGGGCTCGCGGGGGGTGGGCACGGTGTCGGCCGCCGGGGCGGTGGTGGGCTTCGTCGGGGTGGCGGGCTTGGCCGCGGGGCGGCGGGCGGGGGTGCGGGTGCGGGCAGCCACAGCGGGCTCCTCCTCTATATGGGTGCGCGGGGAACGCGGGTCAGCGGCGGTGCAGCCAGCCGACGCGGGTGGCGTCGCCGTCCGTGTCGATGACCTGCTGGACGTAGTCGACGACCTCCTGGCCGCGGGCGTCGCGGCCCCGGCCGGTCAGCGCGGCGGCGAGGGTGCCGGTGCGAAACGTGGCGGCGGCCTCCCGGTCGCCGGTGGCGGCCTGCGCCTTGATGTCGCGGGTGAACTCGCGCTGGCCCGTGAGCTCGATGACGGTGTCGGTGACGGCGCTGCGCAGACGCTCGAACATGAGCGGCTCCCTTCTGGTCGGTCCCGCCGGGTCCGGCGGTGGGGTGCGTCGGGCACCTTCGAACACCGCCGCCCCGCGCCCGGTGAAGCTGGGCGGGGGCGGCGGCGAACGACAGCAACCGAGGTTCAGGCGGACTTGTGGTTGTGGCGAGCGTGGTCGGAGGCCAGTTCCTGATACCGACGCTGCTCGCCGGGCTCCATCCCTCGGACCCGGATCTGAACGTCGCAGTCGGTCTCGGGGCAGCAGTAGGTGACGTAGCCGCCGAAGGCGTCGGCGATGCGGCGCAGCAGGCCGGGCTGGCGCACCGGCGGGGTCGGGGGGAGGTGTCCGGCCATCCAGGCGGGGTGGTTGCTCATCGAGCTGTCCTCTCTACAAGGGCGGTGCATCGGGCACCGTCGAACACCGCCGCGCCCTGCCCCGGTGGTGCTGGGGCGGGCGCGGTGGCGAACGACAGCAACCGAAGCGGTCAGGCCGTGGGGGCGAGGCGCCGGAACGCCTCGACGAGGTCGGGGTGGGCGGCCTCGTCCAGGACGTGCCGCTGCTCCAGGAGCGCACCGCCGCTGACCGCCTGGTCCAGGACCGGGTCGGCCCAGGCCGCGACGTCGCGGGCGTCGAGCTCGTTCATGTAGGCGACGTACTCGGCCCGGTCGGCCTCCTCGTACGCGGCGTGCATCCGCGCCAGGCCGGCCTGCCACTGCTCGTACGTCTCGCCGTCCCTCATCACGGGCTTCTCCTTCTGGTCGGCGCAGCCGGGGCCGGCGGCGCGGTGATCGGTCACTTCTTCTTCTTCTCGGCCTGGGCGCGCTGGTGCATCTCGCGGGCCCGGCGCAGCAGCTCGTCCATCTGCTTGCCGGTCCAGGCGTCGTCCTCGGCGCTCACCCGGCACCGCCGGCGGCGGCCGCGCGGTCGGCGGCGCGCTGCGCCTCGATGGCGGCCTGCTGCTGCTGGATCTGGCGCTGGAGTTCGGCGATGCGCTCGGCGTCGGTCATCGCGTCACCCGGCCAGGGGGAGGGCGCGGAGGGTGGCGACGGCGGCGGAGACGGTGGCCGGGAGCGGGCGCAGGGTGCGGATCCCGGTCGCCGGCTCGCTGCTGGCGAGGTCGTCCAGGTCGATGACGACCTCGCGGACCGCGCGGCTGGCGGCGAGCGCGCGGACGCGGACCTGGCGGACCTTGTCGCGCAGCAGGACGAGCAGGCCGTCCAGGCCGCGACGGCCCTCGGGGTAGAGGCCGGCGGCGACGTCGTCCCACACCGCGTCGGCCAGGTCCTCGTCGAGGTCGGCGGCGGCCGGGGCGATGTCGGCGAGCTGCTCGGCGGCGGCCGCGAGCAGCCGGGTCGAGTAGCGGCCGTACAGCTCGTCGAAGTCGGTGTTCGGGTTGCTCGCCAGGGTGCCGACGAGTGCCATCATGGTGTCCACGGTCGTTTCCTCTCGTCATGGTGCGGTGCGACCGACAAGGCCCCGGGGGGTACGACCCCCGGGGCCTTCTTGCTGCTCTGTGCTGCGTACGAGCAGCCACGGCCGCCGCCCACCCCGTCGTGATCGGGATCGGCGGCGGCCGTGGCGGTTCGTGCTGGTGGTGGTTCAGGCGGCGAGACGGCCCTTGCGCTTGCGGTGCTTCCGGGGCGGCTCCGTGGCCACGCCGTCGGGCAGGGTGAGCGAGAAGAGCGGGCTCTTCGCGCCGTACAACGGGTGCTGGCGCAGGGCGTCAGTGACGAGCACGTCGACGCGCGCGGCCTCCCACTGCTGGGTGCGCTGCTTGGCGCGCTGCTTGTCGGATCCGACCGGGTCGTCCGAGCGGCTCTGCGCGATGTGGAGGACGGCCTTGGGGGCCGGTGCCTTCACCTTCTTGAGCACGGTGGTCGGACGGCGGGAGGCGGTGTCCGCGACGCCCTCCGTGATCGCCAGCGCCCACTGCTCAGGAGTGACGTCCTGCTCGACGCGCTGGGCGCTCGCGGGGCAGTACGTCGTCTCGTCCGACAGGAAGTGCGGCTGGATCTTGCTGCGGTTGATGCGGCGCCAAACCCGGCAGTCGGGGCAGATAACGGCGAACGGCAGGCCGGGGGTCATCTCGAACTGGTGAGGGCGGAGGGTGCTGAGCCGGAGAGCCGGCCGGGTGTTGCTGCGCATCACGGTCTCCCGAGTACGTAGGGGCGGGGCGACGGCTGTGTTCTCCACACCTCACGAGCGACGGATCGTCCGCGAGACCTGGGCAGCACAGCTGCGGGTGGTGCTCCTGTGCGGGCCTCCGGGGCTGGTAATCACCATCGGCTGACGCTCAGGCAGAGATCTGAGGTTGTTTCGCGGATTGGGCGGCTTGCTGCCGAAATCGCGACCGAAGATTGCAGGTCAGAACGCGCCCTCGCAGGCACTATCCCTACCCCGCAACCTCTCTACCGAGGTTCCGACGTGATGAACGTAGCACTCTGCGTGGGGGTTGTTCAATACCTCTCTACCGAGGTTAGGATGTGTCCCATGAGCATCGACCCCACCGACCCCAGATCGCCGTCACGGCAGATCGCCGACGACCTGCGAGCAGCTATCGAAGCCAAGCGGCTCGCTGCGGGCGACAAGCTGCCGTCGGAGAGCGAGCTGGTCGAGCAGTACAAGACCGCACCCCAGACCGCACGCAAGGCCATCGCGCTGCTAAAGAATGAGGGGCTGGTCGAAGGACAGCGTGGACGCGGGGTGTTTGTTGTCCAGCGGCCCCCCATGATCCGGGTGGGGTCAGACCGCTACGCACGCCACCTCCGGAACGCAGGCAAGGCCCCGTTCCAAGCGGAGGTCGAGCTCATGGGCCTCACATGGCGCCAGGAGGTCCTCGAACTGGCCGAGGTGCCGGCGCCGGGATGGGTCGCCGAGTGGTTTGGCATCCCTGCAGAAACGACGGTATTCGTCCGGCGCCGCCGCACGTGGATCGAGCAGACCCCCACCCAGCTCGCGGACAGCTACTACGAGCTGGAAACCGTGGCCGGAACGCGCATCCGCGAGGAAGACACGGGGCCGGGGGGAGGATACGCCCGCCTCGAAGAGCGCGGCTTCCGCCTCACTCGGATCCGCGAGGAGCTGGAAACCAAGATGCCCACCCCGGCCGAGGTATCTGCCTTGCAACTGCGCCCCGGAGTACCGGTGGTGCACCTCCACCGAATCGCCTTCGCGGGGGATCGACCCGTCGAGGTCTTCCAGTCCGTCATGGCCGGCGACCGTCACACGTTCGCCTACGAGTTCGACGCGCCCGAGTAGGAGCACACATCATGGCAAATCTGGAGATCATCCACGCGACGGCCCCGACCCCGGGCGGAGTCAACGAAGACGCAATCGTCACAGGGCCAGCATTCGCGGTCGTACTCGACGGAGCCACAGCGACGGGGGCACCCACCGGGTGCGTTCACTCCGTCGCCTGGTACGTACGTCAGCTGGCGGCGCAGCTCTCCTGTGCGCTCCTGACGAGCGACGAGGAACTGCGGGAAATCCTGCGCGAGGCGATCCGTGCCCTCGTAGTTGAGCACGGTCGGACGTGCGACATGTCCAACCCGGACAGTCCGTCGTCGACCGTGGCCATGGTCCGAGCGCGGAACGGTGTCCTGGAGATTCTCTCTCTGGCCGACTCGCCGGTAGCCGTTCAGCGAACCGACGGCAGCGTCCAGGTCGTGGTCGACGACCGAACGTCTCACCTCGCGTCGTACACCAGGGATGCGGTTCGTGGGTTTCGGAATAGCGATGCGGGCGGCTTCTGGGTTGCCAGCACGAAACCCGAAGCCGCAGATCGGGCGGTGATTGCGTCCG
This sequence comes from Kitasatospora sp. NBC_00315, assembly GCF_041435095.1. NCBI lineage: Bacteria > Bacillati > Actinomycetota > Actinomycetes > Kitasatosporales > Streptomycetaceae > Kitasatospora > Kitasatospora sp. NBC_00315. The sequence goes on from NZ_CP108026.1 coordinate 37,234, forward strand.
TACCGCTCGCTGAAGTCAACGCTGTTGCAGTGCTGTCCGACGGCGCCAGCCGGCTCCCCGAGCGGTACGGATGGACTTGGAACCGCTTTATGGCCGCCCTGGTGTCCGATGGGCCGACGCACATCATCGACATCACTCGCGCCGCCGAGGCAGCAACGGAGGCCGGAGCATTCCGGGGCAAGCCCCACGATGATGCGACCGCTGTGCTGTGCACCATCCGGCTCTGACAGGTTCAGCGCCCTGAGAGTCGAGAACTCTATCCACAGGCAGGCAGCTCCACGCTGACCGTGGCGGACACGCCCGGCGGCCATCACAGCGTGAGTGGTCCTGCCCGGGTTCTAGGCTCGCAGCATCGCTGTACAGCCACGACTGACAAAGCAAAAGCGGCCCCCTCCGCCAAGAGAAATGGGCCGCTTCCACCACGTAGAGCTGTTGTCGGTCCGACGGTACCAGTCAGACCTAGGTCCGGACGAGAGGCACCCGCCACATCGCCCGGCCGGGGGAATCTCCTGGTGCCGACGGACCGACAACAGCGGGAGAGAGAGCACTCGTTGCGCCACCCCGCCACCCGACACCGCCGCCCCACTGCGGCCGCGCCGCCCATCCGTGACGCACGTCACGCAACCGCGGGTCACACGGACCCCGGATTCCCGACCTCTATGGGCATGCAGAACCACACCCATGCCCAGACCCGCCCCAACCACCACCCGGCCGTCCAGGCCGGGCTGCTCCTGGCCGTCGTCACCGAATCGGAGGTGACTCGATGAGCGAGGCTCCCCAGGGCATCGACGAGTCGGCGCGGATTGTTCGCGCCCTGCCGGCCAAGGGCGTAACGGTCTACCGGCCGATGGTGTTCAGCGGCGAGCTGGTGCACAGCCTGGACTACGTTGTGCTGCTGCACACGCTGTTCGCCATCGCCGACGGCAGTGAGATCACGGTGCCGGGCATCTGGAAGCAGCTCCAGGAGAAGGGGATTCGGTCCTCGAAGAAGGAGGACGTTCTGGTGGGCCGCGACGCGGTCTACAAGTCGTTCGCCCGGATCATCGAGGCCGGCTACATCCTGCGCACCCGGCTCCCGCATCCGGATGGCGGCGGGCGTCTCGGTCCGGTCACTTACGTGGCATATGAGGACCCCGAGGACAACGAGGCGTGGAAGGTCCAGCGAGTTGCGGCCGCACTGGGCGCCACCGAATCACCGCAGGTGGGACCACTTCCCGGGTACCGGGAAGTGGAGACCAGGCCTATCGGACATTCTGACGTTCTCGCAGGTGGGACCACTTCCCGGGTAGCCGGATCTGGTGTAGCCACTTCCGGCTACCCGGGAAGTGGTGAGCGCCACATTCCCGCAGGTCAGACCGCTTCCCGGGTATCGGGAAGCGGAGGGCTGTCCCCCCTACAACCCCCGGTGGTAGGAACTACCCCCCCTATCCCCCCAGTCGCACCGGTCCCGTCCGTCTCGGCTGATGCTGGGACGGGAAGGGGGAGGGGGAATCGCTCCGCGAACAAGACGAACCCCGCGCAGGTGACGCCGGAGCTGAAGGCCGCTGTCGCGTTCCTGATGGAGCTGCCCAAGCCGTTCGCCTGCGGGCTGCGGCACGCGAGGCGGTTCGCCCCGAAGCTGCTGACCGCGATGGCGTTCCTCGGCTGGGAGGAGCCGGACGAGTACCTGGCGATGGAGCTCGTCGCCAAGTCCGCTGACGGCCTGGCGGACCCGCCGGCCGCGATCGGGGTCCGGATCGAGGACCTGCGTCCCCGGCACATCGTGGTCCGCGACCGGGCCAAGCCCGCCCCGCAGACCCCGCCGCAGGCCCCGTGCCCGACGCACCCGGGCCTGGAAGCGGCCGGCTGCCCGCAGTGCGCGGCCGCCGACGCCATGGACCGTCAGCGACGCGAACTCGACGCCGCGAAGGGCATCGACGACGAGAGCGCCCGCAAGGCCCTGGAGGCGATGCTCGCCAACCGCGGCCCGCAGTCCCGTGCGGCCCGTGGCCGCGAGCACGCCGCCCGCCAGGGCGCGCAGGCCCGGGAAGAAGCCTCGAAGCGGGACGCCTACCTCCGCGAGCTCGAAGCCCTCAGCGGCTGACCGCACCCCCGGACAGCACGAAGCGGCCGCCGGAAAACCTCGCCAGGCCCGGCGGCCGCACGATCCCAACCCAAGAGACGAGATCACCATGAGCGTACCGAGCCAGAAGACCACCGCCCCCGACACCCCGGCCGACCCGGAGCCGGCGTTCGAGGAGCACGACTGGAGCGGCGAGCCGCCCACCGACACCGACGCGCCGGCGCCCCCGGTCCCGGCCGCGCGCCGCCCGAAGGGCCGCAAGGCCACCCGCACGAACAGCGCCCCGGACGACGCCGACCGGGACGAGACGTTCGAGAGGGTGCCGCCGCAGGACCTGGGCGCCGAGCAGTCCGTCCTCGGCGGGATGCTGCTGTCCAAGAACGCCATCACCGACGTGATCGAGGTCCTCAAGCCCACCGACTACTACCGGCCCGCCCACGAGCTGATCCACAACGCGATCCTCGGCCTCTACGGCCGCGGCGAGCCGGCCGACCCGATCACGGTGGCCGCCGAGCTGACCAAGCGCGGCGAACTCGTCCGCGTCGGCGGCCCCGGCTACCTGCACACCCTGGTCAACTCCGTCCCCACCGCCGCCAACGCCGAGTACTACGCCGAGATCGTCCACGAACGCGCCGTCCTGCGCCGCCTGGTCGAGGCCGGCACCCGCATCGCCGGCATGGGCTACGCCGCCGAAGGCGACGTCGACCAGATCGTCAACGCCGCCCAGGCCGAGATCTTCAACATCGCCGACCAGCAGGCCGACGACGGCGGATCACTGCTCATGGACGGCATGGACGACACCATCCAGGAGGTCCAGGACCGCCAGGCCGGCAAGGTCGCCATCTCCGGCATCCCCACCGGCTTCGCCGACCTCGACGCCCTCACCCACGGCCTGCACCCCGGCCAGTTCATCGTCGTCGCCGCCCGCCCCGCCATGGGCAAGACCACCCTGGCCACCGACGTCCTGCGCTCCGCCTGCATCGCCAACAACTACCGCGCCGTCATGTTCTCCCTGGAGATGGGCCGCAAGGAACTCCAGCTGCGCATGATCTCCGCCGAAGGCCGCGTACCGCTCAGCCACCTGCGCGCCGGCACCACCATGACCGACGACGACTGGGCCGGCAGCGCCCGCGCCCTCAGCCGCATGACCGACGCCCAGCTGCGCATCGACGACAACCCCGGCCAGACCGCGCTCGGCATCAGCGCCAAGTGCCGCAAGATCAAGCAGAAGCACGGCCTGGACCTGGTCGTCATCGACTACCTCCAGCTGCTCCAGCTCGGCGGCCGACGCCCCGAGACCCGCCAGCAGGAGGTCAGCGACATCTCCCGCACGCTCAAGCTCCTGGCCAAGGAGCTCGAAGTGCCGGTGATCGCGTTGTCCCAGCTCAACCGCGGACCCGAGCAGCGCACGGACAAGAAGCCGGTGGTCTCCGACCTGCGGGAGTCCGGCAGCATCGAACAGGACGCCGACATTGTGATCCTGCTGCACCGCGAGGACGCCTACGAGAAGGAGTCCAAGCGCGCAGGCGAGGCCGACTTCATCATCGGCAAGCACCGCAACGGGCCCACCGCCACCGTCACCGTCGCCTTCCAGGGTCACTGGTCCAGGTTCGTAGACATGACCCGCGACCCCGAGCCCGACCACGGCCGCACCTACGGCCCCGGCTCCTCGCCCCACCACAGCGAAGACCCGTCCATCGACGAGTACAGCGACTGGACCCCCAGCACCCTGGCCGAGGACCTCGGACTGTAGGACCGCCCAGAAGGGCTCTGACGGCCCCTCTGGCGGCCCCGGACCGCCTACGGGTCTACCGCCCCATCCGGGCCCTAGATCGCCCGGCAGAAGACGATCTAGCGATCCACCTCGGTCGGCGGCCCGCCGCCGGACGTACGGGAAGCATCCCAACCCGAGAGGAACCCCATCGTGACCAGCATCAACCTCCAGATGGACTCCCTCCAGGTCGCCGCGACCGGCCTGATCGGCGACTTCGCCGACATCACCGTCCGGGGCTCCCTCAAGGACCACCCCGACACCGTCGCCTACCGCCTGGCCCTGGTCGCCGAAATGGTCGCCGAGCTCCAGGCCGCAGTCGACGCCGAGCGCGCCGGCGGCCAGTGGCCGACGCTCCAGGCCGACCCGGAGTCCGCCCACGAGGAGGACGTTGCCTTCTACTCCGAGCACGAATGCGACTGCGAGCACTGCCTCCACGGCGGCTGACAGCTCGACGCCGCAACGAAAGAATCCCTAGGGACCTCACATAAGGAGCAACGACATGGCCAACAAGGTCAGTTCGATCGACGATGCCGACGAACTCGTGCGACGCGCCATCATCCACATCGGTGATTTCATCAGCAAGGGTGCTGCGCTGAGCGGGACTGGAGAGGGCGCGCGACTGCTTGCCCAGTGGGGTGAGCACGAGCTCAACGCCATCCGTGTCCAGGTCTTCGGAAGCCTCGACGGAAGCCAGCCGGCTGACCCCGAGATCCGGCGATTTGCGCTCAACAACCTGCGCAACCGGTTCTCCGAGGATCTTCCCGAGCCGCGGCCCTCGGCCGACTGACGGCCCTCACGCGCAGCCACCCGTCACTTGGCCTACGGCCGTCCGGGAGGCGTCTGGACCTGGGTTCTGGATACGGGTTCTAGATATTGGGCAGCGTGGGTGCTGCCAGGGTGGCAGCACCCACGCTGCTACCCCTGGCAGCACCGGTGCTGCCACCCCGGCCCGTGAAGCCCCGTCGGCCGGCCCGCGCAGCGGCCTCGCGCCTCGCGCGCGAGGACCACCTGTAGATGCCCTTCGGGCGTCCGGGAGGGGCTCGCCGCGTTCTCTCTCTACTTCTCTTGAGGGTGTCCGGCTGGTGAGGAGACCCCCATCCGGCTGGTGCATAGACCCCCGTCCGGCTGGTGAGGAGACCCCCACCCGATATGCCGCTTTTGGTCCGGTCCTGAAGTCACCCGTTCGGGGTTAGCAATTCCTTAGATCCAACCTTAGATCTGCGCTAGGATGGGTGCAGGAGGTACACCCATGTCAGAGGAGATCGACCCGGTCGCCGCGCTGCTCGCGGAGGTCGACCAGGAGGTGCTGCCGCCGCCGGCGGAGCGCCTGCGGCTACGGAAGGCAGCGAAGGTGACCCGCCCCAAGATGGCCGGGGCGGTCGGCGTGCGCGAGGAGACGATCTGGGCCTGGGAGACCGGGCGCAGCGAGCCGCGGCCGCCGCAGCGAGGCAAGTACGCCGAGCTGCTGCGGGGCCTCGCCACGCGCTTCCCCGCGCCCGCGACCGAGCAGCCTGCCCCGGTGCCGGTCGCGGTGCCGGAGGCCTTCGCCGCCGCCCCGGCGCCCGAGCAGGCGGCGCCGGCACAGCTGGTGATGCTGGACCAGAACCCGGACGGTTCGCTGCTGATGGCCGCGCCGCTGGCGTGTGTGCAGTGCGGGCAGCCGTCCGTCTACCGGGCGCAGGGCCGGCCGATGCACCTGGGCGGGTTCTGCCGCCCCGGCGCCACCCCGGCCACCCCGGCCGTCCCGGCCGCCGTGCAGCCCGTCGAGCAGATCCCGGCCGTGGCTCACCAGGCCGCCCCCGCTGCTGCGCCGTCTGCACGTCGTGCGGTGTCATCACGTCCGGCGGCGTCCTCCAGGGCGCGCAAGGCTCCGGCGAAGACGGCTGCGGCCACCGAGGGGCCGGCCGACTGGGAGGCGGCCGCGGCGGCGCGGTTCCCGGCAGGTCCCCTCGCGGTCCTCGACGTCGCCCCCTCGGGCAAGGGCTTCGTGGCCTACCTCGCCGACGGCACGGTGGCGCCGACCGCCCCGGCCGGCCGGACCCTGGCGGCCGTCGTGGAGTGGGCGCTGGAGGCCGGGTTCGGCTCGGCGCGGCTGCACCGGCACGGCAAGGACGGCGACGCCCTGGTCGTCATCGCCGACGCCGCGCTCGCCGAGCTCGGGCTGCCCCGGATGGGCCGGGACGAGAAGACCGAGTTCGTGCAGCGCCTGGGCCAGCTGCCGAAGACCCACAAGTCGGTCAAGGCGGTGGAGAAGGCGGGCTGGCTGCTCACCCAGCGTGGCCTCGGTCCGTGGGCGCGGATCTACCGCACCCCCGAGGACGGCCGCCGCCAGTGCGTCCAGCTGTGCATCCCGGCCTGGGGCGCGCTGACCTCCGGCGGCTGGACCATCCCCGACGACCTCGCCCCGGCCGACCTGGCCCGCCTGCTCGGCACCTACGCGAAGCGCGTCCTCACCCCGCGCGGCTCCACCGCCGTCTCCGGCCTCGAGCTGGTGACCGCGCTGCGCCCGCCGACCCGCGCGGTGCGCACCGACACGGGGTGGACGTCCGGCGCGGTGGAGGGCTCGCGGCCGAAGGACGGGTTCGATCCGGCGCCGTCGGAGGTCCCGGACGTGCATCCGCTCGCCCAGGACCGCCAGCTCGGCGACGAGCTGGTGACCGAGGCGTGGGACTGGCACCGCGAGCTGACCGACGCGGAGAAGGCCGCGCCGTTCGCGGTCGGCCTCGACGTCAACATGGCCTTCCTCGCCGCCGCCGGCCGCCTGATCCTGCCGCTGTCCGGGCCCGTCCAGGAGTTCAACCCGGTCTTCGACCCGAAGACGCCGGGGTCGTGGCTGGTGGACCTGTCCGGCATCGACACGAACCCGCTGCTCCCCTCGCCGTTCACCGCCGACGGCTCCCGGCCGACGGGACCGGCCTGGTACTCCACGGCGAAGGTCGCCTACGCGGTGGAGCTCGGCGCCACGGTGCAGCCGCTGGAGGCGTACCTGCGGCACGAGAGCGGCCCGTACCTGGACCCGTGGCACAAGCGCCTCCGGGCTGCGTACGTCGACACGATGGCAGCCCTCGGTGTGCCGCTCACCCTCGCCGACACCGACCCGCTGGCGTTCCTCGACGCCATGGCCGCCGTCAAGCAGGGTGACCCGGCCGAGGTCGCGGTGCTCACCGCGATCAAGCAGACCGCCAAGGGCACCATCGGCAAGATGCGCGAACGCCCCCGCGGCCACGGCTACAAGCCCGGCGAGCGCTGGGCCGCCCTGGACCGGCCGACCTGGGACCCGCTGATGCGCGCCCTGGTCATCGACACCGCCACCGTCAACCTCCACCGCAAACTCCGCAAGATGGCCGGCCACACCGGCCTCTACGCCCTCGCCGTCCTCTCCGACTGCGCCGTCTTCGCCGCCCCCGGCCCCGGCGCCCTCGACATCCTCACCCGCCCCGACGCCACCCTCACCACCTCGCTGCGCCTCGGCGTCAGCCCGGGGATGGTCAAGTTCGAGGGCAGCAGGCCGATGAGCGAGGTCGCCGAGCTGATCGCGGAGGGGACCAACCCGGCCCGGCACATGAAGGCCGGCGGCATCGTCTCCGCCGACGAGTAGCCGCACCCCGGCCGGGCCCGCACGACGCGGGCCCGGCCCGCACCACCCACGACCAGCACGACAGCACCAGCAGCGGCCCGCCGACCGGCGGCCGCGACAGGGGAGGACCCGCATGGAGCACACGGAGCAGGATCCGCGTGTCGAGCAGCTCGCCGTCGCTTACTGGCACCACATCAGGTCGGCGCCGGCCGCCTGGGCGCGCCTGAAGCCGGAAGTCCGGGCCCAGATGCTCGAGCAGGCCGGCACCTGGCTGCGCGCGGCCGAGCAGGCCGGCCTTCTACCCCCGGCCGCCGCGCCGAGCGAGGACCACGCGGCGGTGCTGCTGGACGACCGGGGCACGGTGTGGGCCGAGGTGCCCACCAGCGACGGCCGCGAGGACCTGCTGCTGCCGCTGGTGTACGCCCGCGAGGAAGCGACCTCGCGCCACGACCTCGCCGACCAGGGCGCCCGGTTCACCCACATCGGCTGGGCCCGCTGACCGCAACCCGCCCGCCTGACCAGCCGACCGGCCACCACGAACGTCGTCATCATGAGGAAGGACAGTCCGATGGGGGAGATCGACGAGGGCCTGGGCCGCGCGGAGCGCACCCGCCCGATCCCGCAGTCCACCGCCGCCCAGGTGCGGTTCCTGCTCAAGGGCGCGAAGGGCTCCACCAAGGCGCTCGCCGCCGAGCTCGGCGTCTCCCAGCGCACCGTGCAGCGCTGGCTCAAGGGCCAGGGCGCCCCGAAGCCGGCCGCCGCGAAGAAGGTCGAACAGCAGGTCCGCGCGAAGTGGCAGCCCAAGGTGCGCCAGCGGGTGCGCCGCGAGGCCGAGCAGCGCGGCTTCATGCTCCACATGAGTGCCACCTTCGGCTACAGCTCCGCGGCCGGCTCCACCGACGACCCCCGCTCGCGCACCATCACCCAGAAGATGCCCGGGTCCGTCGCCCAGAAGTTGTACGCCGCCCGGGACGCCGGAGCCGGCCAGGCCGAGCAGGAGCGGATCCTCGCCGAGGGCCTGCGCGAGCACTACTTCAAGGACAACGGCCACCGCGCCGGCGGCCTCGACGTCGAGCTGAACGACATCTCCTGGATGGACGTCGAAGGCCTGTAGACCCCTGCCGTGCCCCCGGCCCGGTCCGGGGCCGGCGGCACCCCCGACACCCGCTCCGACATCGAAGGAGACCCGTGTGAGCACCCGCTACCTCCCCGTCGGCGAACCCGACCCCGAGGTCTTCGACACCCCCGACTACAGCCGCGCCGGCTGGACCTTCGCCGCCGCCTCCGACCTACGGCCCGGCCCCGTCGCCGACGTCCTGGTCGCCGTCACCGGCGAGGACGGCCGCGAGCAGTGCGACGTCCAACTGCTCCTGCAGCCCACCGTCGGGTGCAGCATGCGCGTGCGCGCCCGCCACCACGTCGCCCACTACTCCGACACCGACGAGGAGCCGATGGTGGAGACCCTGGACGCGGACCTCGAGGGCGTCGACAACCTGCGTATCAGCCTCTACGGCAGCTGGGGCCGGCTCGGCCTGGCGGCAGCCCTGCGCGAGGCCGCCGAGATGCTCGAGGCCGCCGACCGGCTGCCCGACGGCACCTGAAACCACCCACCCGGCGCCCCAGCCCGACGCCGCGTCGCCTTCGTACCGTCCTCGTGTCGCCGAAAATAGGGGTACAAGGGCGCTCGAAAAGGCGGACCCGGGCCGACTGATAAACCCGCGACCGGAATTCACCGGTGAACATCCGACAGACAAGAGGAATGCCGTGGAGGAGAGACTCGAACTGCCGCTGACCGCGGTCGAGGGCGAGATGTTCCTGCCCGCCGCCCCGGCCGCCACCGCCCGCTTCACCGGCACGCCCTCGCCCAAACGCACCGCCGCCGGCCTGCCCGGCCACTGCGACACCTGCGTCCTGACCGGCCACCAGAACGCCCACCCCGACCTCGACTGCGCCGACGTCGGCTGCCACGGCGCCCACGGCCTCACCGCGACCGGACTGCACATCTGCGCGGACTGCCACCACCCCATCACCGGCCACTGGCTCTCCGACATGCCGCTGCCCGGCGAACGCGGCGACACCGAGCTCCGCTACTGGCACACCGGCCCGAGCGCCTGCGCCCAGGCCGCCGGCTGAACCAGCGCCGCTCCTGACCGGTGAGTGGCCCTCGCGCTCGAATCGCGAGGGCCACTCAGTGCGTGAGCCTACGGTCCCCCCGCCCCTTGGAGGCCTGCCCGGCCGCAGACCCTCCCCTCGATCTCCCCACCCCGGCCGGGTGCACGCCGCTGCCCTGCCGGACGGCCGGGCCCGGGCGGCAACCGAGCCGCCATCGCGGCCCACTGCGCCGCCTAGGCGGGCCGCGGCGTGCTTCGCCCCCGCACCCGTGACCAGCGCCTGGATGCGCTGGACCATCCAGCTGCCGCCTACCCTGCGCCGCCGGATCCGCCATCCGGGCCGTGGCCGGCCCAGCCGTCGGCCCGTCGCCGCACCGCTCGCGCCGAGGACGGCGCTCCCTGGGCAGTTGCCGTCGACGAGCTGGCGGGCACCCGTGCAGGGCCAAGGCCCCTGCCGCACCGGCCTGCCGAGCGCACCGGCCCGCGGGCCGACCCTGAAGCCCCGACCGCCAGAGCCCACCTGGACGAGACCGAGCTGCGCCACCATCACGACGACCACAGCAGCGTCGGCCCGGCCCGGCGCGGGCCGCGCCGGTGATCCCGCGCCGCCACCGTGTACCGGCAGGGCACGGAAGCCGGCCGCCCGGTGGATGAGCGCGGAAAGGGCCGTCAAGGCCCGGGTCCGGCGGCAGCCGGACTTCCGTGATCGGCGCCGTACAGTCCAGCTACAACGGTCAGCAGTTGGCCGCGGTGCCAAGCCCGGGGAGCGGGAGCGGCACGGACGGCAAGCCCGCCGGAGGCCGAACGGTGGCGGCGCTACTCGGGGGGAGGCCTCGCGGCTTGCGGGATCGGGCGTAGCCCGATGGGCAGCGTGCGACGGCGGGGTGGTTCTAGGGTATGTAAAGAGGGGGAACGCTCTGACCTGGGGAAACGCTTGACGAGTGTGGGGTTGTAACCCCCATTACTGACAAGTAACTGAGGACTGTAATCCCACACTCGGGATCCGGCGCGCCGAATGAGGGTCCTAGACCCACAAAAGTTATCTCTCGGGATAACCTTTGGTGGTGATCAGTCCCTCGACGGGCGGCCGTGTGGTGCGCCTTCCCTCATCCCGGCCGGGCCATCAGCCCGCCAAGCCCCCGCCTCCCGAGACCGCGGGCGGGCAGAACGTCGTCGCGATCCGTCTGGAGCCGGGCGAGTCCGTCTCGGTCAACCCGGCTCCAGCCCCGGAGCCGGGGGCCGGTCGGCGTGAGGACTTCGACTTCCTCGGGCACACCTTCTACATGGCCTCCAAGGAGCTGTCGGCGAAGCTGCCGTTCATCGGCCTGACCGCCACCGAGTACGACGTCTGGCACACCATGCTCGGCGCCCAGCTCAAGGGCGGAATCGTCCTGACCACCGTCATCAAGCTCGGCGAGCGCCTGGGCATCGGCCGCAAGGAAGCCGGGGAGGCCCTGGCGAAGTTCCTCGGCATGGGCTTCATGTGGTTGGAGAAGCGCGGCCGCTACAGGATCAACCCGCGCATCGCGTTCTGGGGCAGCAGCGCCGAGCAGCAGCGCGCCCTGGCGCTGATGCCCGACAGCATCCCCGAGATCCGTCTGCCCGAGGGCGAGGTCCGCCCGCCGCGCCGCACCCGCCGACCTAAGCTGGAGTCGCTGTGATGACCGCCGAACGCCACGACCAGGACCAGGAGACCGCGACCTTCCTGACCGCCGAGGACTCGGTGTTCACGGCGCAGGACCTCTCGCGTGCGCTACCCCTGTACCGGCTGACGACTCTGCAGTACGACGTCTGGCACACCGTCCTTAGCGAGATGACGGACGGCGGCTGGGTCCCCCTCACGCTGGAGGAGATCGCCGACCGGCTCGGCACCAAGAAGAGCAACATCTCGCCGGCTCTCGGACGCCTGGCCGAGCTCGGTCTCATCTGGCGCGTCTCCAACGGCCTGCACCGCATCAACCCGCGGATCGCCTTCAAGGGCAGCCAGGAGGAGTGGGTCGAGGCGCTCTCCGAGGTGCCAGCCGACGTCCCCGAGGTGATCCTCCCGGCCTACCACCGCCGGCCACCGCGCGGCGGCCGCGGGGGCCTGGCCGCCACCGGCTGAACGACTGACACCAGTTGACTGCTGACCGCGAGTGCGGGTTGGAAGCCCACAGAAGTTATCGCCAGACATAACCTGCAGGGTCGAACGCGCCCTCCGTTGCCAAGCGGGTCGGCCAGCGCTCACCGACCGTCAGCGATCCGGTCGACTGGCATGCTCGCGACGGTAAAAATCCCTGGTCACAGCTCTATTCGAGCGACGTCGGCAGGCCTAGCATTCCGGGCACGGCAGCCTCACCACGCCCCGTCAAACGGGCTGCCGAGCAGGTCGGCCGCGCCTTCGCGACGGCGTGCCGGCGCCTCCCACGGCCGGAGCCCCGGGCACCCCCCTGCCCCAGGGCTCCGGCCGCGCTGTCGGTCGGGGCTACGTCCTGACGTGACCGGGGTGGCTGCGGCACTCAGCTCGTGGGCGGCGGTGTCGCCGGGTCTGGGTAGAGCAGCGCGGCGGTGTCGAAGGCCGCGCGCACCATGGGGACGGCCATCGCGGGGGTGAGGGCGGCGCCGGTCGTCTTGCCGTGCGAGAGCTTGTTGCGGATTTCCCGGCCGCACTGGAGCCGCTCGCGGAGGTCTTCCGAGATGACGTTCCGGGCGGCGGCGAGGTCGATCAGTTCCTTGAGCGGCTTCTTGGAGGCCAGGTGCGTCGCGAGAGCCGCCTCCAGCGCGAACAGGGAGAACGCCACGGCGACGGTGGTGAACTCGTACCGGTAGTAGGAGTGCCGGATGAGCTCGCGGGAGGTCTCCAGCACGCTGGTGACGGAGGCCGGCGCGTGGGCGGGCAGGACCAGGTCCTCGACGAGGGCGTGCATGTCCGAGTACTCGCCGACGAAGTAGTGCGCGCGGGAGTCCGGTACCGGCCAGGGCAGCGGGCCGGGGAGCGGCGGGAGGGTGTCCATCCGCGCATCCTTCCGAACCCGCCCGCTCCGGCGCCAGGGATTTCGCAGGCCGAGGCCGCGATGGCCGGCCTGCGGATCGCCGCGCGGCTCTGTCCACAGGCAGACCACCCCAGGATCGCCAGCGGGGCCGGAGCGAATCCGGCCTGCACGCCGATCACGACCGAGGGGAAGACCATGCCCGAGCTCCTGGAGAAGACCGGCGGCCACCTGCCGCACCGCGACTACATCGCCCGCGTCGTCGCCGAGCTGGAGGCCATCGGGCGCGGCCCCGACGCCTGGCGGTTGGACGTGGGCCCCGCCGACGGCCCTGCCCTCCAGGCGCTGCTGACCTGGCGGGCCGACGACGCCGACGCGCACCTGGTGCTGGCCATGAACTGGGACAGCACCGACGGCTGGGCCTACAGCCGCGACTTCGACCGCGACGACTTCGTGTGGGTGGAGCTGGACGTCCACGCCATGTCGGACCCCGCCGGCCTGGCCCGGTCCCTGGAGTACTTGCTGGACGACGCGATCCCCGGGCCGATGCCCCTGGCGGCCTGCTGGGAGGGCGCCGGACGCCTGGACGACGCCGTCCGCGCCTGGCTCGCCGCGCGCTGACGGCACCGGCCGGTGCGCGGGTTCCCGGGTGCGTCCCCGCGGACCGGCCCGAGGCGGCCACCGTCGACACCACAGGGCCCGGCCCGGCGCGGTGCACGGCGGCGGCCGCCTCGGCCTGCCACCGATGAACACCGTCCAGGAACTGCGCGCCGCGCTGCGCGCCGGCCACGGCTTCCCCGGCGACGCGGAGCGCCTGGCCGCCGAGCAGCTGCTGCGCCGGGTGCCGGCGGACTGGCTCGACCAGGCCGACCGCGTCGGCACGGTTGTGGACCTGGTCACCGTTGCCGAGATCGTCACCGCCTACCGCGGCCGCGTACTGCTGAGCGCCGACTCGGAGACGGCCGACGCCGTGGACCAGCGCGCTGGGGCGGACGGCGAGGCGGACCGGAGTGCGGCCGAGTGAGACGGGTCAAGCGCCGGGAAGCCCGCAGGGCGGGGGAACACGTCGAGCAGCTGCGTCCGCTGCTGCCAGACTGGCTGACCATGAATGCCGAACACCGCCGCCCGCTGTACCGCCCGTTCTCCGAGCCCTCCACCGACAACCCCGCCCCGGCCGACGGGCGGGCCCGGCTGCTCGCCGTCGAGCGGGCCCCTTTCCTGGAGCCGGCCCACGACGACGTCGCCGTGCCCGCGGTCGTGCCGGGCGGTCGCCGCCGGCTGGGGCCGGGCGCCCTCGCCGGGCCGGCCGCCGGATCCGAGGGCTGAGCACGCTGTGGTCTCCGGAACCTTCGCCGAGAAGCTGGACCACCTGTTCCGCACGGTCCACCCCGCCGGCCGCGGCCCGTACACCCTTCAGGAGGCCTCCGAGGCGATCGGGGCCGGGGCGGGCGAGGGCCGGGCGGGGCTCTCGGCGAGCGCGATCCAGAAGCTGCGGATCGGGACCAAGACGAATCCGACGATGCGCACGATCGAGAGCCTCGCCCGTGTCTTCGGCGTCGCCCCGCAGTACTTCTTCGACGACGCGCCGCCCGCCGGGCCGGCCGACCCCGGGCTCCTGGCGGCCGTGGACGTGCCGGGGGTGCGGGCCCTGGCCCTCGACGCGGCCGCCCTGTCCCAGGAGAGCCGCGCCGCGGTGCACGCCATGGCGGTGCGGCTGCGCGAGCTGGAGGCCGGCGCGGTCACGCCTCGGCGAGGATCAGGGCGCTCTCGATGACCGAGCACAGCGCCGGCAGGTCCCGGACCGGGTCGCCCAGGACGGTGCTGGGCGCGGCGGCGGCGACGGCGCCGACGACGACCAGGGCGAGCTGCTCCGCCGTCGTCAGGTCCGGGGCGCAGCCGGCCGCGGTGGCGCCGAGCACGACGTAGGCGTCCAGGGCGTAGCGCAGCTCGCCGGTGATCTCGCCGTCGCCGTCGGGCAGGATCTCGCGACCCAGCACCTGGCGCACCGCTGCGGCGAACATCTGCAGCACCCGCTGGTGCCCCTGGTCGCCTTGGCGGGCCGCCACCGTCTCGGCCCAGAGGGCGGCCCGCTCGCCGACGGCGCCCGCGTCGGCGATGGCCTCGAGCACCTCGTCGCTCACCGGCTCCGGCTCGAACCGGGTGTGGTGGTCGACCGGCTGCGAGAGGGGCCGCAAGGACAGGGGCAGGGAGAGAGAGGTCGTCATGGCCGGTGAACCGCTCCCGGCCCCGGACGGTCACGGCCCGGCCGGGCCCGGTCGCGGTAAGCGGCATGCACCCCCCGGCCCCGAGAACGTCCTCGAGGCCGGGCAGCTCGGCGCCGGCGGCCCGGGGAGTGCTGCATCCGGAACTGCCCGCCGCAGGTCAGCGCGGCGCTGCACTTCGGCCGACCGAACGGTCGTTGCTGCACCGTGCAGCGCTGCGCTTTGCGGGTGCAACGCCCGGGTTCCGTTGCTGCAACGAAACGCCGCCGCACTCCGGGGCCCTGTTCGGGCTGGGGTTTCGTTGCTGCAACGAAACCCACCGGTGCGCTGCGCGGCCTGGCGGCCTGGCCCCGGTTGTCCCGGTGAGATGGGGCCCGGCTTCGGGGGCGGTGCAACGAAACCCGTAGGGTCAGCGGGTATGAGCGTGGATCAGCCGGCCCTTGTCGACCTGCCGCTGCGGCCCCCGGGCGCGTGCGAGGGGTGCGGCCGCGCGCTGCGACCGGCCGGGACCGGACGCCCGCCCCGGTTCTGCGGCTCGACGTGCCGCTCGGCCGCGCACCGCCGCCGAGCCAAGACCGTCACGCAAACGCCGCAGGCCACCGCCCCCACCGCCCCCACCGAGGCGCAGCCCGAGTACCGGGCGCGGCTGCTGGAGGGCGCCGACGCGGTCACCGCCGCCACCCTCGCGCTCGCCGACGCCCTCGACCAGGGCGAGGCCCCCGACCGGACGGCGGGCGCCCTGCGACTGCTGCTCGCCGCCGCCACGCAGTTGACCGACCGCGCCACCCTGGAAGCCGGACCGGCAGCCGGTGCAACGAAACCCCGGGCCGCCGACGGGGCACAGCCGGCCCTCCCGGCGCCCCGCGGCGACGACTTCCGTGACGGCAACGAAACTCCGCCCGCCCCGCCAGAGCCCGCAGCGCCCGCGTTCCGTGGCGGCAACGAAACCCCGCCCACCGCCCACGCGCCGGCGCCCGCCGCTGACGGCCCGGCGCCCGCAACCGCCCGCCCGGCCCCCGCGGCCGTCACCGTTCCCCACCCGGACAACAGCGACCTGCAGCCCGACACGGTGCTGCGCGCCACCTCCGACCCGGCGCGCCGCTTCGGACCCCCGAACCGCACCGACGACCTCGAGCTCACCTTCGGTCCGGGCTGGACGACGTCGTCCTGGACCGCGTCGCAGGCCCGCAACATCCACCAGCTCCACCACCACGGCGCCCGCGTCGGCTGGGCCGCGCTGCTCGGTGACGGGCCGTGGGGCCTGGGCGGCTGGATCGCGGTGCTGCACCTGGCCGACGGCCGCGCCGAGCCGCTGCTCGCAGGCCTCGGCCGGCCCCGCTTCCACCGCGACCAGGGCGAGGCCCTCGACGCCCTGCGCAGCGCCCGCCTCACGCCACCGGCCACCGCCGCGCGAACCCCCGACAGCGTTCGTCCGGCGCTGCGGACCTCCGGGTGGATCGGCCCGCGGGCGGTCGAGCCCGGCCTGGTGACGGTGCCCCGTGAGCCGGTCCTGCGCGGCCTGCCTGACATCGACGCCACCCGCCCGCTCGACCCGTCCGTCTTCGGCGACTACTGGAAGCTGCTCGGCTGGACCGTGCAGCCGGACGTCTGGCTGGTCACCGGGGAAGGCCACACCGTGGGCTGGGTCGAGCGGGGCGTCGTGGACCCGACCCTGTGGGTCGCCATCTACGAGCAGGCCTTCCTCGTCACCGGCGGCACCGACTACCCGATCCTCCACGACACCCCCGAACAGGCCGCCCACACCGTCATGAAGGCCTACCTGCAGCAGGTCTGACCGGGAGCCCGCCCGCCGTCCGGCTACGCGGCCTTCGCCGACGGGCATCAAGGTGCCGGGCGGACACCCGTCACCGCCGACCCGGCGGGACAGCCGGCGCCCTGGTGAGTTTCGCATTCCTGAAACTCCCCAATGCAGGTCAGAGGCGGCATGCACCGCGTGATCTCATGTGGGCACACCCCCACCGGAGCGGCCGACTGCGCGGCCCGCGCAGTCGCCTCACGCACTCGGGGACCGGGCCGGTGAGAATCGGCGGCCGGCAGGTGAGTTCGGTGCGTACCGCCGATGATTTTCGCAGGCCGGAACTCCCCGCCGCAGGTCGCGCCGACGGCGGCGACGTCCTGGTCGTGGTGGTCGGCGGCCGGGCCCGGGCCGAGCGGCCTGCGTACGGGAGCGCTCATCTGGCCGGCCCCGACGCCGGTCCGTCGGCGGCGGCGAGCAGCATCGCCTCGCCGATCGCCGCACACACCTCGGGGAGGATTTGGTCGAAGTCGCCGAGCACCGCGCCCGGCATCTCGAGGACCAGGGCGCCGACCGCGAGCAGCGCCACCCGCTCGGCCCGAGTCAGCAGCCGGCGGCCGGCGGCCTCCATCACCAGGAACCGGACCAGGGCGGTGAGCTCGTACCGCTGCTCGTGGTCGACGTCGCCCTCCCCGGCCGGGTCGATGGAGGACGTCACCGCGGCCACCGTGTCCGCCACCCGGCGCAGGCTGCCGCCGAGGGCGAAGAGCGGCCCGTCCACCTCGCCGACCGGATCGGCGCCCTCCAGCACACGCCCGGCCAGCACCAGCAGCCACGCCTCCACCCGGGCCCCGGTGGCGCCCGCCAGCTCCAGCGCCGCGCGCTCCGCCCCGGTCAGCTCCTGGCCCTCGTACCCGGTACCCGGCAGCGTCATCACGTTCGTCGTCATGCCCAGAGAACTCACCGGCGGCCGAACGGGTCACGGCGGGGCGGCGAGTTTCGCCCCGGGACGAAACTCAACCTGCCTGCGCGAAACTCCCCACCGCAGGTCAGCGCCCCGGGCCCTTTGCGGCGTACACCGTACGCCGCACTCTGCGCAGAGCGCCGACCGCCACTGCGCAAGGCCGCGCAACCGCTCTGCGCACGCCTACGCAACGCGGTGCGTTTCGACCCGCAAGACCGATGAGTTTCGCCCCGGAGCCAAACTCACCGGCCCACCCGAAACTCCCCACCGCAGGTCACACCCTGTGCGGAGCCGCCCGCAGTCGCACGAGCCCGCCACCGCACCGCCCGCACGACGAACCCCGCTGCGCAACGCACCGGCGACCCGCTGCGCATGCGCAAGGCGCCCCTGCGTACGCAAAGGGCCGGCCTCTGCGCAGCGGGCACCAGCTGCGCAACGCACCCGGCCGACCGGATCTGCTGCGCATGCGCAGCACGTCGCAGTCGCACCCGGCCCCGGTCCGCCGCACTCTCCGCGGTGCACCAGCTCCGCGCAGCACAGGTCGGTGCGGTACTCGGGCCTGCTGCGACTGCGACCGCTGCACCGCCAGGCGCGGGGTGCAGCACCGAGCCTGCAACACCGAACCGGGCGCTGCACCTCCGCAGCGCCCCGCTGCACCCCGACGTGCAGCAGGTGCAGCGGCGCTGCTGCACCTGGTGGTGCAGCAGCGTCGCTGCACCACGGGACAACATGCCGCCCGGGCCGGGACAACATGCCCGTCCCGCACCGCCGCTCCGGTGGTTGTCCCGCCCGGACCGGCCCCGGGTTTCGCCTCGAATCGTGCGAGGCGAAACCCGGGTGCGGCCCTGACCTGGGCGACTACCATCCGGACATGACCAGCACCGTGCCGCCCGTCGCCACCGACCAGCCGGCCGACGGCGACGACCAGGTCCCCCGCTGCGCCCGGCCCGAGTGCCCGAACCCGGCGACGAAGGGGCGTACCGGCCGCCCGAAGCAGTACTGCTCCCGGGCCTGCCGCAGCAAGGTCGACCGCGTCAAGGCCAAGGCCCGCGACGCCGCAGCGGACACCGTCGCACCGGCCGCTGCACCAGCCGCTGCATCGGCTGGTGCAGCGGCTGCCGAGCCCGGGCCCGCTGCGACTGCGACACCTGCATCAGCCGATGCAGCGCCCGCGGCACCCCGGCCTGCTGCGACTGCGACCGCTGCACCGGCCGGTGCAGCGCCCATGCCCGCTGCACCCGATGCTGCGACCGGGCCGGCCGGGGAGGACCGGTGGGGGGAGGACGGCCGGAAGCTGCTGGCCGTCGCCGAGGCGATGCACCGCCGGCTGACCCGCTTCCTGGAAGAGACCTCGACCGGTGACCCGGTGGCCGCGTTCGACGCGCTGGCCAAGGTCGTGTCCGCCTACGGCACCCGCGCCTACATGACCGCCCAGGAGATCCGGGACAAGGCCCGCTGGCCCGACCTGAGCGAGCACGAGCGCATCGTCGCCCGCTCCCGCGAGCGGATCGACCGCTGGGCCGCCGACGACCCGGACGGCCCCGACACCGAACAGGACGCCCCGGACGCCGACCCGGGCAACGACACCCCGGACCCGAGTTGCGCCTCGCGGGGCGAAACCGCCGCCATCGGCGAGCACCAGGAACAGCCGCTCCCGCAGCAGCCGGCCGGGCCCGAGGCCGCGCAGAAGGCCGCGTTCACCGACCCGCAGATCCGATTCGACTTCCCGCCGTTCCTCGGCGACCTGGAACTCACCTTCGGCCCCGGCTGGGAGCTCGGCTCCTGGGACACCGAACCCGAAGCCGAAGGCGTCCTCGAGCTGTGGTTCGCCGGCAAGCCGATCGGCTGGACCGCCCCGCTCCCGGACGGCCCGTGGGGCCCGGGCGGCTCCATCGCCGCCCTCCACCGCAGCGACGGCACCGCCACCGTCATCACCGACGGCTACGCCCGGCCCCAGTGCTACCCCAGCCCCGAACTCGCCCTGGACGCCCTCCAGCGCGCCTACACCGCCCGTACCGCCGAGGCCCCGCCGCGCCACTGACCGGCCCTCTTCTGCTGCCGTAGGGGCGGCCGTGCTGGTTGCCCCTGCGGTTGCCTCTGAGGTTGCCCCTGTGGTTGCCCCTGCGGTTGCTCCAGAGGTTGCCCCTGCGGTTGCTTCGAGTTAGTCCCCTCAAAACCGCGAAACCGCAGTTCAGACCATGGGGACAACCCCCTCCGAAAACGCCGACTACTTCTATATGGGGTGGTGTGCGGCTGGCGAAGCTCGAGATGAGGGGTGGTGGGAGGACTGGTGGGTGGGTGGCTGAGTGGTGGGAGTGGGTGGGTGGAGCGGGGAGGGCGGGTGAGGTGGTGGGTGGAGTGGGGCGGGGTGGTGGAGCAGGTGGTGGGTGGTGAGGGCGGGGAAGGGGGGTGGAGAGCGGAGTGGAGGGGGTGGTGGGTGGTGGGTGGTGAGGGCGAAGACGTGGGTGTGTGGGCGGATGGTGGGTGAGGGCGGGGTGGGGTCGGACGTGGGTGTGCGGGTGTTGGCGGGGTGAGGGGTGGGACGGAGCGGGGAGGAGCGGGCGGGGGTCGGTGAGGGCAGGGAACGGGGCTGTGGGGGAGTGAGCGGGGGAGCTGGAGGGTTCGGGGCGGTACGGGTGGCTGGGGGAAGGCGGAGAGCGGCGTGGAGGGCTGCGGGGGTGCGGGGGCCGCTGGCCCGGCCGCCGCCGGGCGGCCCCGTCCGGAGCGGCCACTGGCCAGGCATCGGCGGACCCGTCCGGGCCAGGCTCCGACCTCGGGAGCGGCCGTTCCGGCCTGCATCTTGTGGATTGCCTTGTGGAGTGCCTTGTGAGTTGCCTCTTGAGTTGCCTTCTGAGGTGTCTTGTGAGCACCCAGCCCATCGGCTCGGCTCGGTATCACGGCAGGTCAGACCCCTTGTCCAAGGTCTGGGAAATGCCGACAACCTCTTCTTCCTGGTCTTTTGGTCTTGGTCAGTTCGTGGTTTGCACCTGCGGTGGGCTGTTGGGTTCTTGGTGTGCGTCCGGCGAAGCCGTCCGCAGACCGGCCCGGCGGCCGGCCCCGGCCCGGACTTCGTCGTGGTGGTCTGGCTCTGCCGGGGCGGTTGGTGGCGGTGGTGAGCGTCCGGCGGCGCCGGCCGCGACCGACGGGCGGCCAGGCCCGGCCGGAGCCGCGCACCCGCGCCTGTGCCGGGCTCGTTGAACCGCCGTGACCAGCCGCCGCGCCCTCGGCCCCGACGCGGCCCGCGCCCTCGCCCCCAGCGCCTCCAGGACGGCCAGCAGCCGCCCTGAACCCGCCCCGCACCCGGTTCCAGCACCACCAACCCGCCCCGACGCCGCACAGGCCCTCCAGCGGCCCGCAGAGCAGGCCGCAGACGCCATCGCCGCGCTGCGCCACGTCCGCACCCCGGCCGCCGTCCTCGAAGCCGCCCTCCACCTCGCCCAGGCCCTCCTCGACCGCCCCCGCGAAGACCCCCACCTCCTCCAGGCCGCCGAGGGCCTGGCCGCCGTCATCCCGCAGTACCTCACCCCCGCCCGCACACCCGCCGCCCCGCCGTCCGCCCGGCTGCGCCCCGCCCCGGAGCCGGCCGTCTCCGCCTTCGGCACCCTGCTGGCCTGACCCGCCGACCGCCCGCCGACCGCCCGCTGGCCGCGTGCCGGCCGCGTGCGGCGGGCCCGTCGCGGGTAGTGTTCCGGGCAGTGCCCAAGCCGCCGTGACCGGTGTGCACGCGGGCCCGGCGAGGCGAAAGTGGCCGCCGGAGTGCCCCGGGTGACTCCCCGGGGGCGTCCCCGGGTGGTTCCCCGGGGGGAACCTCTCGCCGGAGTTTCGACATTTCCCCAGCTCAGCCCCCAGATTCGGGCCGACCAGGATTGCCGACAACCCTCTCCCTTCCCTCTTGTACCTGTAGTTGGTGGTGTGGGTGTGGTGGGGCAGGTCGGGTTCGGGTTCGCTCCGGGTCCGGCGGGCCCTGGTGCACGCTCCCGGGCCGCTGTGGCCCTCCCTCCCGGCCGGGCGGCCGGGCGCCTCCCGGTGGTCGGCGCGGGGCCGGGCGGGCAGCGGGGGCGGGCGGCGGCGGCCCGGTGTCGGTGCTGTGCGGTAGAGCAGAGAAGATCAGCAGCACGAACCACCGGCACGGGGGCAGGCATGAACCACGACCAGGACGACGGCCAAGGCGAGCAGCACGACCAGGAGCAGCCGGCCCGGCCCGCCCGGGTGAACTTCCGCCGGGGAGCCCGCAACCCCAACGGCTCGGGCGCCGCGCTGCGCGCCGACGTCCTTGCGGTCCTCGGCGTGCTCAAGGTGGTCACCTACAAGCAGCTGCACGCCCTCATCGCCAACGACGAGTACCGCACCCTCCACCGCACGGAGCACGTCGCCGAGGCCGTCCGCGACCTGATCAAGCACAAGCTGGTCGAGGAGCGCGGCCGGACCGGCACCATCGGCACCGGCAAGCTCGGCGGCCCGGCCGGGAACAAGCAGCAGCCCAGCACCCCGGCCGGGCCCAAGAAGCCGGGCGGCGCAGGCGGCCCCGGCGAGAAAATCTTCGGCCTCACCGCAGCCGGACTCCTCGCCGCCGCCGAAGCCCTCGGCGACGACCGCGAGATGGGCGGCTACGCCCGGGGAACCGGATCCACCGGTGCACCCCACGCCATGCTCGTCAACGAGATCATCATCGCGGGAGTCACCGGCACCACCACCCACGGCGCACCGCCCCGCGACGACGACCGCCAGGCCCCGCCGCGCCGCGCCCTTCCCGAGGGGCCGCTGCCCGGCGGCCTGGACGCCTGGGCCACCGAAGTCGCCCACACCATCGTCGGCAAGCACACCGTGATCCCCGACGCCGTCGTGCGCCTGCCCGAGCTCGGCTACCCCGTGCTGTTCCTGGAGGCCGACCGGGGCACCATGACCAACATCGGCACCGTCGCCGCCAAGCTCGACAACTACCACCGCTGGTTCGGCAAGCTCGTCAAGGAGGGCTACTACGAGCGCCCCCTGTTCGAGATCACCTACGGCTCCCTCACCACTCCCGAATACGGCTACCTCCACAGCGACGTGGTCCGCCCGCCCGTCCTGTTCGTCTTCGACCGCGGCCTCAAGGGCAGCCGGCCCCGCTTCACCGAGAAGGGGCTGTACGCCCGCATGGACGCCTTCGGCGCGGCCACCCGCCAGCACTGGCAAGGCCGGTACCACGAGGAGGAGGGCGTCAAGTACCCCTCCTACGACGGCAAGATCCCCGTCCTGGCCACCACCACCGACCGCCTCTTGGCCGGCGGCTTCCTCGGCCCCGACACCTGGTGGCGCTACGGCCTGGGCACCTGGACGAACCTCGCCCACGCCCTCGACCCCAAGCCCGACCGCGACCTGATCCGCAAGCGCCGCAAGGCCCGCAAGGACCAGGAAGCGATCGACGCGGCAGCAGCGGCGAAGGCCGAGCAGGACGCCCTGGACGCCGAACAGCTCGCCAAGCTGCTCGCCGCCCGCGCCCACAACGACACCCTGCACCCCTGCCACACCTGCAAGGGACCGCTCGGCGGCGCGCACGGCTCCACCCACGAACTGGACGAGAACGCCGACCCGGAGCAGCTGGAGTGCCCGGCCTGCGACCACCAGCGCCGCCGGGACCGGGGCCGGCCGATCCTCCTGGACCTCCCCTCCGACCGCGACCGCCGCAAGGCCAAGCGGGACGGTCCGCCAAAGGACGACCCCTGGTGGACCGTGCGCCTCATCCACGCCGACCGCTGGACGAAAGCCGACCGCAAGGAAGGCAACATCCCCCTCTCCATGTGAATGGGAAAAGCAGCCAGTAGTAAGAGCAACCAAGGGCCCCGCGAAGCAGCTTTCGCGGGGTCCTTTGCGCATTTCGAAACAGGCTGGTAAAACGTCATCCACTGATGAAGTCGAAAGGAGTTTACGTGACCGGCCGTCTAAATCCGCGCGAAGTTGTCCGACGCACCGCCACAGGAATGACCGTCGAACAGGTCCAGGAGGCCACCCAAGAAGCCGCATCATACGAGCGCCAGCGCTCCCGGGTCTGCGACAACGAAGGCGACGCGGCAGTAATCCAGGCCGCTATCGACGGACACAAGGAATGGCGCAGGATCGCCGATCTCATGGCAGAGCAGCACCTCACCGCCTACGACCCCGACGCGGACCCGATCGTCCAGCGCCGACGGAGCTGGGAGCAACGGGCCCGCCCCGCCCCGGCCCCCGCCGCGATCGACGCCCCGGCCGAAGACCCCCACGCCCTCACCCTCCTCACCGCCCTGCGCCGCGCCGGCCTCCAGCCCACCGAAGCCGATCACCACACTGCCCACCGCCTCGCCCGCCTCGACCAGCACACCATCACCACCATCAGCGGCTGGATCGAAGCCGCTCACACCACCGCCCTGCGCCGCACCGCCCCGGCCCCGCCCGGCAGGCCCATCGTCCGCCGCCCCCCGATCCGGCCGGACGGCGGCCAGCAGTTCCCCGCGTAAGGCCAGGAGTTCCACCTGGCGGCCCGCCGTGCCGAGCGGGCCGCCCCTTCCCTACCGCCGCCGATGCCGACCCCGACCCGGCCCGATCCGCCCACGGGAAAAGACAGGAATTCCCGGCAGAGCAAAACTGAAACAACGGTGACTTTCGCTCGACGGGCGAATAAGCCGGGCCGCCCGCCTTTCCGATTCGCCGGACCGTCCGGGGAAGCCCGGTCCGTACAGCCCATCTGGCAGGAACACCTGACGGGGTACATGTGATACATGCCTGAGAGGTGACCATCCGTCAGACGCTACCCGATGTCCCGTCAGTCCGCAGCAGTGCGGCCGGTCTAGACCAATCTGGCGGGAGTGAAGCCGACCCGCACACGCCCCCGGCGCCCACCCCTCCCCCAGTCAGCCCGTCGTAAGATCAACCAAAAACCCAGTTCAACGACCTGAACGAGCCCCAGCACCCGGAGGGAATGGAGCGAAGCGGAGTGACCGACAGGCCCGAGCGAAGCCGGGCCGGCCTGACCGAAGGTCAGGCCACGGACACGCGGAGCGGGTCCGCCCACCGCCCGAAGGGCGGTGGCGAACGGAGGGCCGAAGGCCCGTAGG
>NZ_CP108027.1 GCF_041435095.1 Kitasatospora sp. NBC_00315
AGGGCGTCATGTTCTCGCCGTAGGCGTCCTTCATGTCGGCGCGGGTCAGCTCGTTGGCGGGGTCCTTGCCGTCCTGGGTCTTGGCGAGGTACTCGCCGAACTTCTCGGCGTCCCGGACGGTCTCCAGCCGCTTGAAGTCGACGCCGTGGCCCTTGCCGGCGCACTTGCAGCCGGGGATCTCGCAGGTGTCGGACGGGCGGAAGTGCGGGTCGGCCTGGGCCAGGGCTCGGGTCCACACGGCCCGCCACTCGTCCTCCCACTCCTCCAGCGCGGCCTCCCCCGGCTCGAAGGTGTCCCACGTGCCGTCGGGCCGGGTCTTGAGCACCTTGTCCCGGCCCTTGCCCTCGGTCCGGCCGCCGACCAGCACGATCGCGTGGATGTGCGGGTGCCAGCCGCTGGCCAGGCCGACGGTCACCTCGGTGGCGCGGATCATGCCGATGTAGCCGATGCGGTCGCGGATTCCGGTCTCGTCGCGGTCGGGGCGCCCGGCCCAGACTCCGCCGGTGATCAGGCGCTGGTAGGCGCCGGCCTGGCGGCGCTTGGCACGCGCGGCACCACGCGCGTGGTCGAGCCACCGCCCCAGGTCCGCGAGCAGCGGCGCGGCCTCGTCCCGGGCGGCGGCCATCGCCGCCTTCTTCGCTCCCTTGGGAGCGCCGAGCCGGGCCACCTCGACCGCCTCGCGGACGGCGGCCTTGGCCGCCTCCAGCTCGGCCTTGACCGCCTCGACCTCGGCGCCGATCGCCTCGACCTCGTCCTGCCCGGGGGCACGGGTGCCCTGGATGGCGTCCATGAGGGCGTCCAGGCGGTCGCTGTGGGCGTGGCGGGGGGTGAAGGTGACCAGGTAGGCCAGCCCTCCGCCCCTGATCCAGGCGACGGTGCCCTTGGTGACCTCGGCGGACCGGCCGTTGCGGATCGCCGCCGAGCAGGGCGGGCAGAACCAGATCTTCCCGCACTTGAGCAGGCCCAGGACGGCGACGTAGCCCTCGACGGTCTGTGCCTTGAGCACGCCGGTGTCGGGGTCCATGACGGTCCGGCCGCAGCCCTTGCAGGAGCGCTGGCCGGTGATCTGCCAGAGGGTGCGGCGGCCCGCGTACCGGCGCGCCGAGCGCGACCGTGCCCTCTCCGCCGGGGTGGGTGCCGTTGGGGGGCTGGGAAACTCTGTTGTTTCTTTTCCAAGCTGGCCAGCTTCGCGGCCCGAAAAGCCGGTCTGACCTGCGGGAACACCGGTTTCAAATCCGGACACTTTCGGAGCGTCAGAAGTGCCTGAAAGAACCCGCTTTGCCCGCTTTCGGCAGGATTCGGAGCAGTAGAGCTTGGGGCGGCCGCCGGGGGCGTTGGTGATCCGCTTGTGGCACATCGCGCACTTCGGCCGCTTCGGGGCGCGGGCCGGGGCGGCGGCGGCGCTCGGGGTGGCCGTCTTCGGCAGGAAGGTACCGGGCACCTGGGCGTGGGAACGGCCGCTCGTGGCGGGGCCGGCCTGCTCGACCGCCTGGTCGGCGGGAGCGGCGGGCCTCGGCGCGGCGGCCGAAGTCTGGTCGATGGTTGCGCGGGTGCCGGGGGCACCCGTTACGCTGGTCAAAGCGTCGGGTTCCTCAACTGTCTTCGCCTAGTCAGCGACAGTGAATGGGATTCGGCCGGAGGGGTTAGGGCCCTGGCAGGCCCGCCTCTCAAGCTTTCGTACTGGGGTAGATCATGCCGGACGAAAGCGCTACGTGAGGCACACGGCGCGGAAGTGCTCGATGTGACCTGCAAGACCGTCAGGGCCGGTCCTCGCTCAATGAGGACCGGCCCTGCGGCTTTGCGGGAGCGCCCTAACTCTGCCTCTCACCCTGCCGATACGGGAACGTATCGCTGGTCAGAGCACCCCTAGTAGTGATCGTGGGGCGGGCAGTTGGGGCACACGTCGGTCTGGTGGTACGGGGTGGGTCGGCAGGACTGCCAGCCGGCTTCGCGGGCCCTGCGGCGGAACCCGGGGCCTTCCTCACTGTCCCGGAAGGTGGCGTTGCAGTCGGTCTGGTCGCACGTCATGGTGCCGATCGGGCGGGCAGGGCAGTCCGAGCAGTCGTCACCATCGCTGCACTTCCGGGTGCAGAGCCCGGTGTAGGTGACGGTCATCGGGCGTCGCCCGTCCCGGCTTGGTCCGCGGCCGCCATGCGGGCACGGACCAGACCGTCCGTCTCCCGCTCGCGCCCCTCGTCGCCGGCGGGCGGGGTGGTGTCGGTCATCACAGTTCCTCGTCCTCGTCGGCCTGGTAGTGCCCGCCCATGTGGTCGAGGCCCTGGGCGGCGGTGGTGAGGGTGGAGCGCATCTGCTCGGCGTAGGCCCGGGTGCGCTCGATGGCGGCGAGGGTCTGGCCGGCGGCGACGGCGGGCTCCTGGCCGTTGTCCATGCGGATGGCGTCGGCCTGGTCGAGGCGGTCCAGCTCGGCGTAGAGCTGGGTGAGTGCCTGGGGCAGGCCCTCGGCGAGGCGGAGCAGGCTGCTGGCCACGGCCGAGACGTCGCCGGGCCGGCTCTCGGCCCAACCCTTGCTGAAGGTGAGGTGGTTAAGGGTGCGGATGGCCTCAGCTGCGGCGATGGCCGCGTCGTGGGCGTTCTCGGCGGTGGTCTGCTGGTCAGTCATGGAGTTCATCTTCCCGGTCGGGACGGACAGTTCGGGATGGTTTGGGGGCAGCGGCCGGGGCGGGCCCGGCCGCTGCCGGGCGTCACTTCTGGCGAACGCGGGAGGTCTCAGCCCTCCAGGGCGGCGGGGTCGCCGGCGGTGACGCGCTCCCAGGCGGCGCGGAGTCGGGCGGCGCTGGCGATGTAGCGGCCGTCGCGGAACCTGGTCTCCATGTCGCGGTAGGAGAGGGGCGGGTCGGTCTCGGTGCGGATCATGTGGACCACCGCGTCCAGCTCCACATCGGTCAGCCGGACGCCCGGCTGCGGGACGGATCCCGGCACGGTCTCGTCGTCCGTGTCGGTCGCCGTGTCGGCCGTGTCGGCGGGGGCGTCGGCGTCGTCCTGGTCCGTGTCGAACGCGTCGAACGGGAGCTGTCCGGGGACCTCGGTCGGGGCGTGCTCGGCGGCCGGGGTCGGCTCCGGCTCGACGGCCGGGGGCATCTCGGCGGCATCCGGCACGGGGTGTGTCGGCTGCTGCGGGACGACCGGCGCGGTCTCCTCCGGCGCCGTGTCGATCACCGGCGCGGGCTCGGGGGCCGGCTGCTGTAGTGGGGCGGGCAGGGCCGGGAGCGGCGCGGCCGGGGCGACCGGCAGCGGCACCGTGTCGGGGGCCGTGTCGGCCGTGTCGGTGCGGCCGTAGAGGGTGTCGAGCGCGGCAACGGCGGCGGTGGTGGTGCGGTGGGCGTAGGCGGCGGACAGGGCGGTGCCGAGCGCCGGGTCGTCGCGGCCCAGGCGCTTGGCGAGGCGCCACGCGGCCTTCTCCGAGCGCTGGCGGGTGCTGGTGGAGGGGTGGTGCTGGGCGCGGGCCTGGTGGAACTCGATCAGCCTCAGCGTCTCGCCGGTCCGGCGTGCGGCCTCGGCGTCTGTGCCGGTGCGGTGGACGACGATCGAGCGAGCCAGGTACCCGGCGAGTTCGGCGGCGGCGGTCATGGCCAGGGGGGTGATGGCGTAGACGGCGGCGTGCCGGCCGTCCTCGGCGACCACCAGCCCGGCGGCAGAGCCGACCGTGGGGATCAGCCACAGACCGACACGGAACGCTGTCGGGTAGGGGCGGCTGATCAGGGTGAGGCCGATCAGGGTGAGGCCGAGGACGGCGGTCGCGCCCTCCCCTGCGGCGACCAGTCCGAGGGCCGTGCCGCTGTCGTGGAACGCCGCCTGCATGTTGCGGTAGGTGCCGTAGGCGCCGGCGGCGCCGACGATCGCCATGACGGCGAAGATCGTGCCGAGCAGGAACACGGCCCACCCGCTAAGGCGGGACGTGTCGGTTCGGTCAGCGTTCGACACGGCCGTGTCGGTGTGGCCGTGTCGGTCTGCGGGCGCCGACACGGTGTGCCGAACGGCCGTGCCGGTCGGCGGGTCATACTCAGTGATGTGGGACACGGGTACCTCCGTGGATCACGGGGCCGTTCCCGGGTGATAGCCGGGACGGCCCACTGCTGTGTTCGGGGACGGTAGTGCGGGGGTGTGCTACTTCGAGACGACGTAGCCGACGCCGGGCGCGCGGACGTCCTCGAAGAACTCGATCGGCCCTGTCTCGTCGTGCCACAGGGTGTGTTCGACCAGGACCGCGACGCTGACCGAGCGCGGCGCGTCGATGCCGAGGGCAGCCAAGTCCTCCGGGGTGGCCTGCCGGGCGTCCAGGCGGGTCGGGGAGGAGTGGATCTCCTGGCCGGTCCGCTCCTTGTAGGTGATGTGCCACCAGGGCGTCAGTCGGCTCTTGGTGGTGAGCACCTCCGGCACGACGTCGTAGGCCCGAAGGTGAATCCATGAGGTGGCGTACACCTGGCGCTCGCCGTCCGCGCCGCAGAAGACGCGCCGGCGGATGACGACCTCCTCCCCCGGCTCGATGTCGAGCTGGTGGCAGACCAGCGGGTCCGTGACGGGGGCCCGCTCGGCGCTGTGGTCGACCGAGGACTCGCCGGGACTGTAGTTCCGGCCGGTGCGGGTGAGCATCTCGGCGCGCTGGGCGCCGGTCACGGCCACGTGCTGGCGGGCTGCGACGGTGCGGTGGCTCCCGACCACCTCGGTCAGACCCTCGGTGTCGAGCGCCTGGAGGCCCCTCGACGCCGTCTTCGTGGTGGTGCCGAGGGCATCGGCGGCGGCCCGGACGGTCGGCATCAGGTCGCCCGGCGCGAGTTCCCCATCAGTGATCAGCCGCCTGTAGTGGGCGGCCACTTCGGCGTACGTGGTCGGCATGTCTACTCCTCGGGTCTTGCGGGGCGTGCTACCGCTGTGCTACCTATTGGTAGCACACAGGGGATACAAAGTCACCTGTTCGGTACCACAGAGCCCCGCCCGATCACCTCTCACAGATCGCGGGCGGGGTCTGACCGACCCGAGGAGGACCAGTCATGTCCAGGATCTCACCGCCCCCGCCCATCCCCCCGATTACCCCCAAGGACATCGCCCGTGCCGCCGGTGCCGCCGGCCGTCTGCTGGGCGGTCTGCTCGGCAAGAAGGGCGGCTCCAAGTGAGCACCTCCCTCACCCTCGCCGGCCTTGGCCGGGTCCGTGCGACCGGCACCGGCGAGTACCGCGTCGTCGAGCCCGTGACCGTCACCGCCGTCCGCGAGCTGATCGGCATGAAGTGGTGCAACTCGGTCCGCGTCTCCGACGGCTCCGGCGGCCTCGCCCAGTTCACCGCCGAGTGCGTGATCAACGGCCGCAAGGTCGTCGTCACCGGCCGCGTCCTCGGGGGGCGCTGATGTTCGGCCGCTCCCGCTCCGAGTCGAAGCCCGCCTCCCGTACCGAGACGCCCGACCACACGGCCGCCGACGGCCGGGTCTGGTCCGGCTCCGACTACGACGAGGCCCGCGCCAACGGCCGCCCGGTCTACGCCCCGCGCACCACGACCAGCCGCTCCTGGCTCGGCCGCCGCCCCTCCTGACCCCGCCGGGCCCGGCCTTCACCGGCCGGGCCCGCTTCCCCGAAGGGAACGCCAGTGATCTACCTGTTCTCGATCCTGCTGTGCGGGGCCGACGCCGCCCTCGCCTGGTGGGGCATCCGTGAGCTGATCCGCCGTGGGTGGGGCCAGTGACCACCACGACCCCGCCCCAGGACGCCGACCACAACCCCACCCCCGCCTGGTGGCAGGACATGGTTGCCGACGCCCTGCCGACCGTCCCCGCCCCGGCCGCCGGCAAGGACGGCGACCTGGTCGAGCTGGACGACGACCTGGCCGTGCTGCTGGAGACGATCCCGACCGTGTCGGTCCCCGCTGCCCCGGCCGTGCCGCCGATGCCGACCGTGCCGCCCGTGGTACCGACGCAGGCCGCTGACGCGGACGACACGGTGTACGTGGAACCTGTGTCGGCGCCCGTGTCGACCGACACGGTCGACGTCGAGCCCGTGTCGGTCGACGCGGAGCCCCCGGCGAAGAAGCCGAAGAAGGCGAAGGCAGCCTCCGCCCCGGCCGCCGAGCCGGAGCCGGAGGAGGAGGCCGCCGAGGACGTCCACCCGTGGTGGAGCGTCCAGCAGCGCCGGGCGCTCGCCGATCGCGCGGCCTACCAGATCGCTGGCGGATACGCGGCGCGCGCAGCCGCCCAGGTCGCCCCGGTCTTCGACCTGCCCGAGCCCGACCCGAACGCGGTCACCGAGAAGAAGCTCAGCGCCAAGAAGCGCGCCAAGCTCCGCGAGGCCGCCGGCGTCGACCGCGCCAAGCGCTTCCGGAAGTGGTGCACCCTCACCGTCCTGTCCGCCTGCCTCGGCTCCGAGGTCCACCTCCCCCAGGGCATCGCGGGCGCCATGTCCGGCATCACCGCCAGCGGCGGCCTGTGGGCGCAGGCGGGCGCCGCCGGCTTCTTCATCGGCACCACCTGGGCCGCCGACTGGTACCTGCGCGGCGGCACCCGCGAGCAGGGCGCGACGCCCGTCTCCCTGGTGCGGCGCGGTCGCCTGCCCGTGCTGGTCGTCGTCCGCGCCCCGTTCGCCTCCGCGCTGGTCGCGGGCCTCGGCGCCGACGGCCTGCTCGCCGCCACCACCAACGCCGTGAACCACCTCTTCAGCTGATCACCGCACACCACCCCAAACCATCCAAAAGCACCACATCTCAAGGGAGTTCCACCATGGACGGGATCATCGCTCTCGGGTCCGGCGGCGCTGCGGTCGTCACCTCGTTCACGCTCTTCGTCGGCGTGCGCGGCAAGAACAAGATCAAGATCGAGAAGGACCACGTCCCGTACTGGGCGTACGGGATCGGGCTGCTGAGCGCGGGCGCCGGCGCCGCGTTCTCCAACCTCGGCACCATCGGCGCGCAGTTCAACACGGCGTTCTCCCAGGCGGGCGGCCTGGGCGAGTGGAAGGCCGGCGCCACGGCGGCGGTGCTGACCGTGTGCGTGTTCGGTCTCAAGCCGCGGCCGTGGAAGGACGCGATGTTCGGTGCCATCGCTCCCTCCGTCTTCACCCTGGCGGGCGGCCTGTGGGTGCTGCCCGTCACCCTGCCGACCGGCCTTCTCAAGGCCCTGCTGGGCGCCTGATGTTGAAGACCGCGATCACCAACGCGACCGTCCCGGTCCGGGCTGTCCTCTCCGGCAGCCCGGTCCTGGCGGCCCGCCTCTGGGCGCCCGCCTCCGCCCGCCTCGACAAGGCCGCCGAGGAGCGCGCGGCCATCGCCAAGGCGCTCACCGAGACCCGCGCCGCCGAACTGGCCAAGCTCACCGACGAGAAGGCCGTCGCCAAGGCCAAGGCCGCGCACGCCGAGGCCGACAAGGCGGGGCGGGCCGAGAAGCGCGAGCGCATCGGCAGCGCGCTCGGCGGCGGCGTCCTGGTCGCCGTCGTCGCCGGGCCCGTTTCCTGGCAACTGGTCGGCCCGTGGGTGCCAATGGCCACCTGGTCCGGCATCGGCCTGTGGTGCGTCGCCGCCATGGCCCACTCCCCCAAGATCGGCACGGGGGAGAAGGGGGAGGAGGGCGACCTGAACGACGACCTGGACGACGCCGCTGCCGACGCTGCCGCAGACGCCGACGACGACCAGGAGGAGCCCGAGCCCGAGCCCCCGACGACCCTCACCCCGGACGAGCTGGTGGCCGCCGTCGAGCGCATGGTCGGCATCCGCTCGCAGAGCGACAACGGCGCCGGGAAGGTCCACCTGTCGGAGGTGCTAATCAGCCTCCAGCGGCACGGCCTCTACCCCGGTCTCGACACCCGCGAGTTCGGCGCCGTGGCGAGGGCCGCCGACCTTCCCGTCGAGAAGCGCGTGCGGGTCGGCAAGGCGGTCTCCCCGGGCCTCACCGCGGCGGGCCTCCAAGCCCACCTCGGGCACCCCCCGCTGCCACCGGCCCAGGCGGTCCCCGACCGCGCCTCCGCCGGGGCCGTCTGACCACCTCCACGGCCCCCGCCCTGAGCCCCCGTCCGGACCACCGGACGGGGGCTCTCCCGTGCCCGCCCAGGACCCGGCGCAGACCCCTTCTCCAACCCCTCTCCCCCGGGCCCGCCCGGGGCCCCCTGCCGCCCGACTACAGACGCGCCCTGACCTGCGTAAACCACACGACTACACGCCCGACTACAGGGCCGACTACAGGCCCTCGACTACGCCAGCCCCGAGAGGGGTCCGCCTCGTTCCGGGCCCCCACCACCGGGCGCTCTGCCATGCTCGGGACGCCTCCACGAAGGGAGATCAGCGACCCGATGCCGTACACGTACACCTACCGGTGCGGGGCCTGCCGAACCGTCAGCAAGCACCCCAGCCGCCTCGATGCCCGAAGCACGCAGACCGACCACATCCGAGCCGTCCACCACGGCCGCAGGCCCGAGGACGACCGCATCACGGAGAACCCGCCGCAGTACCCGGGGTACGAACTCCTGACCGCGATCGTCCGCTCAAAACCGGCGCTCACGGTCGCCCTCGCCCTCGCCGCCGTGCTGGGCTACCGCATCTACCAGACCCTCTTCCCCTAACCCGAGGCCACACCGGACCCTGCCGCTGGAGGGTGCACCGGTCACCGTCACGACCTGCCTCCGGCGGGCCACCTCCAAGGGGGGTGACCGGTCTGGATCTTGAGTGCGGCGTGCGTCGTGGTGCTGGCTCGACCCGGCGGGGGCGGTTCCCTCGATGGACGGCACCGGAGGCTCGCACGGAACCCCGGGGGCACTACGGAGGACGCCGCAAGCGGCGCCGGCAAGCCGGTCGCTACGCGATCCCCCTCCGGCCCCCGAGAACCCGTGCCAGGGGCAGGCCTGCCGCCCACCGAGGGAACCGCCCCCGCTCGACCCGACCCATGGGGAAGGCGGGCGGCGGGCGACGCGCGCAAAGGCCGGCGCCCCGTCCGGCCCGGCCGGGAACGACGAAGCCCGCCTCCAGCTCGGGAGGCGGGCTTCGTCGTCGGTCAGAACAGCTGCGGCTCCTCGACGCCCTTGAGCTTCGACGCCTTCACCGCCGGGGCCGGGGAGGCGCCGGCCTTCCCGCCCTTCGCGTGGAGCAGCAGCGCGGCATCGACCTCCGCCCGAGTCTGCCGGGCCTCGTACGCCCGCTGGCGGCACGACCGGCGGCAGTACCGCGGCTTGCGGCCGGTGGCCTTCGGCGGGCGGAACGGCCACCCGCACCACTCGCACCTGATCTGACCCTCTAGCAGGGCGCTGGGCCCGGCCGCCGGCTCCTGGGTGCTCTCCTCGCTCATGCCGACCACCCTACCGATTCGACACGTGACGAATCGGTGTGCCGCTCAGCCGGTCGTGCACCCGGCGACGGCCAGGCCCTCGGTGATGACGGCCCGCTCGGAGGCAGTGAGCGGGCGGGTGCTGTCCCAGTCGTTGCGCGGGTCGAAGCCCCACAGCGCCACCGGGCCGCGCGTCGGCTGGGCCTGCTCGGGGTCGCCCCCGGCGACGTGGGCGAGCACCGCGACGGCGTACGGGTTCTCGGCGAACTCCTCGGGCATGATCAGCGCGCAGTCCGACATGCTGACCCGCAGGCCGAGCGAGGCGTCGGTGAGCCAGGCACGGCCGACGCCGTACGGGCCCATCGCCTTCTCGGCGGCGGCCTTGTCGGCGCCCCACTCGGCGCGGCCGTCGGGGTGGATCAGGATGCACACGGGAGCAGTCATGCGCCGACCGTAGCGGCCCGCACGGGCCGCCGGCGGCCGGTTCAGCGGCGACCGCCGGGCGCCGGCGCCGGGTGGTCGAGAAGCACCGCGAGTCCGGCGAGCAGCCTGCCCGCGGCGGCCTCCTCCTCCACCAGCTCCACCGCGTGCTCCAGGTGCTCCGGCAGCAGGTACCCCGCCCCCGTCGACGGGAAGGTGCCGGGGCGGATCAGGCCGATCACGACCCGGCCCCGGGCGCCGGCCTTCTCCCACCTCTCGCTGACCGCCGGCGGCGGCGAACACAGCAGCCGGGAGCGGCCGGTGTGCGCCTCCACCAGTCGCCCGCCCAGCACGCTCACCGAGCAGCTGGTGACCGGCCACAGACCGCCGTTCCACTCCCGCGCGTTCACCCGCTTCAGGCCGGCCTGCTTGAACCGCACCGCCAGCGCGTCGTACTGGTCGCTGCCGTCCGGCTGCGCGACCGCCATCGACCACCGGTCACCGTCGGCCAGTTCCACCACCGACAGGCCCCACGTCATCATCGCCATGCCCAGCACCGTAGCGAGGAACGACGAACCGGATCACACCCTTGCATCATCATCCGACGGCCCATCACGACGACCGCGAGAATGACGACCAGGAGCACGAGCAGCCCACTCCTATGCATCACGACCGGACGGCCCCGTTCGTCATCATCACCAACCGCACCGGACGCCGATTCGGGGGCCCAACGTGCGCGCACGTCGCGCGCGCACGTGCGCGTACGAGAGAGGCCCGGGACCGGTCTCCAAGGTGCCGGCCTTCGGCGTGGCCGCCGCGCGGACCGGCTCCCGGCCGTTCATCATCGGCTTCATGGACTACGTCGACCGCCTCGCGGCACAGCTCGCGGACACCGTCCTCGACCCGCTGATGGTGCGGCTGTGCGACGCCGTGCTCGACTCCCCCGACGGCGCCCGGATCCTGGCCGCCCTGGACCGGATCGCAACCGACCAAGATCAAATGGAGTGCTAAGGTATCGTCACTTCGCTGACGATACGGGCCGCCCACTGGGCGGCCTTTTTGGTGTCCGGACGGGCGTCCGGCGGTGGCCGGCCGCGCGCTCGGGGGCGGTGCTTCCCGGCGCGAACGGCGGGCCGGGCGGTCGCACGGGATTCGCGCCGGGGAGTGCCGACCAGGGCCGGGGTCAAGGGCGCGGCAAGCGGCCCTTGCACCCCGGAGCCCGGCCGTTGGCGGTGACGTCGATCCGGTCGGCTATCGCTGGTCGGGGCGGTGATCCGCCCGGCTACCGCCCCGGTTCTGCAGGCGGATCGCCGGCCTCACTTCCGGTGGAAAACCCCCGCAGGTATCAACCCCTCGCCCTACCGGCCGCCGATGCCCTTGCCCTTGCCCGGGTCGTGGCCGCGCGGGCGCGGGGCCGGCTGCGGCGTCGGGGGCCGGGGCGGGGACTTCTTCGGCGGCGTGCTCCTGGTCGTGGTCGAGCGGCCCCGGGCGGCGCTGGCCCGCTCGCGCTGCTCGTGTTCGGCGCGCAGCCGGGTCTCCGTCTCGGCGACCTTCGGCGGCAGCGCCGCCCGGAAGGCGATCTCGGCGTCGACGTCGGCGAGCGCCTGGCGGGCCGCACCGACCGCCGCGCGGGCCTGCTGCACCGTCGCCAGGTGCTCGACCTTCATCACCTTGGCGCGGTCGACATCCTGGCGCCGGGCGGCCTTCTCCAGCTTCGGCCAGTCCGCGGTGAGCCGCTCCAATGCGGCCAGCGGCGCCTGCTCGTCGGGCGCGGCCGCGCCGGCGCGGGCCTTGGCCAGCTCGGCGGCCCGGGCCGCGCGGGCGGCGGCACGCTCCTCCTGCTCGGCGAACTCCCGCGCTGCCTTCGCCATGCCCAGCTCGGCGCCCTTGGTGGTGCCCATCGCCGCGAGGATCAGCCGGGATCGGCCGGCCTTCTTCGTCGCCTCCTGCGCCACGGCGCGCGACGCGGTGGCGTTGCCCGTGTGCTCCTCGGCCTGGGCCTGGTGGGCGGTCGCCTCCCCGAGGTGGCCGACCGCGCGTTGCAGCCGCTCGCGGCGCTGGTGGAGCTCCGCGACGTCCATGCCGGTGGCGACGCCGGACGCGATGCCGTCGAACCGCATCGCCGTCGCCGTCACCTCGTTCAGCGCGTCGACCCGCGCGGCGATCGACTTCACTGCGGCGGCCCGGGTGGTGAGCAGCTGGTCGGCGCGCAGCAGGCCGTGCGTGCGGCGGGTGTAGGTCTGCTCGGGGTCGAGGTACGGCGGCAGCGCGACGTCCTCGGCGCCCTGGTCCTCCTCGGCGGCGCGGGCCGCGCGCACTGCGGCGAGCAGCTGCGCGGCCGGGTCGACCGGCGGCGCGATCGACTCAGGGCGCCGGCCTTCGGGGCGCTCCGGCCGTCCGGCCTGCTCGACCTGGTCGCCGTCGAGCGGCGTGCGGCCGGTGCGGTCCGCCGGCGGCGCGGTGCTCGCCGGCGCCTGCCGGATGACCGGCTCCAGCTTCTGCCACGCCAGGTCCTTGGCGGTCTTGCTGGCGGTCACCCAGATCTGGGCGCCCTCGGCGTCGACCCAGGACGGGATCGAGAACGAGTACCCGTTCATCCGGCCGGTGGTCTTCGACTCGTTGGCGCGGAAGTCGATGCCGGCCTCGGTGAGCAGCTGCTCGAACGCGGCGCGGCCGCGGCCGGCGGCGGCGTCGCGGGCCTCGATGGCGGCGGCCCGGATCCGCAGCCGCTCGGGCTCGACGGCGCCCCGGCGCTGGGAGGCGGTGCGCTCCTGGCCGCTGACCTGCGGGGCCCGGCGGTTGGAGAGCGCGCCCGCGTCGACCAGGCCGTGCTCCTTCTCCAGCGCCCGCACGATCGGCATGCTCTTGAGGTAGTCGCCGTGGTCGTCGACCGTCCGGCGGTCCCAGCCGACCCGGCTCACCGTGATGTGGATGTGGTCCAGGCCGTGGCGGACCGCGACCCACGGGCAGCCGCCGTAGCCCATGCGCTGCACATACTGCTCGGCGATCTCGGCGAACTTGGCGTCGGTGAGCACGCCGTCCTGGTCGGGCAGCGACAGGGAGCAGCGCCAGATCGGCGTCTTGATGCCGGACGGGCGGGTGTGGTGGTCGATGATCCGGGCGATCTGCTGCGGGGTGCCCGGCACGGTGCCGGCCACCACCCGCGGGTCGAGGTGTTCGTCCCGGCGGCCGGGACCAAAGTCGTAACGGATCGCCCCGCCAGCTGACTTCCCCTTCGTGATCTTGGCGATCACGCGGGTCCGTCCTCCGGGTCGATCCACTCCGTTTCGTCACGTGACGAATCGGTGTCCGCCTCCCACTCCCCCGACGCCACCGGCCGCAACCCCCGCACCGCGAGCGCCGCGTCGCCGACCTCGGCGATCACCCGCTCCAGCTCCGGCAGCAGGTCCCGGGGAAGCTCGCCGCCGTTCACCGCGCGGGTGAGCTGGTTCAGGTTGTTCCCCAACCGCGCCAGCAGCAGGTACGCGCCGTGGTTCACCTCCGGCACCATCGGCACCTCACCGAGCCCCGGCCGGCCGATCGCGTCGTTCACCGCGGCCCGCGTCCACACCGCGAACTCCTTGTGCCGGGTGGCCGCGAACGCGGCCTGCCACAGCTCCTCCTCCTCGTCGGAGAGGTTCACCGTGTGCCGGTTGGACCGGTGCCCGGCCGCCGTCAGCCGGCCCGTTTTGCCACCCACTACGCCCCGCCTTTCCCCGCTCGCGGATGCCGAGACCGCGCCCCCCGGGCGCGGGCCGGCGGGCCCGTCGCCGCCAAGGCGGCGCGGCCCTGACCTGCCCCGAAGCGTAGCGAGGGGCGGGCGAGCAGGAGCAAGCGCAGCGCCGCTCCCTAGCTCGCTCCCAAGTCGTCGGCTGGACTGGGCGGCCAACGCCCTGACCGGTCGGCGGCTTGGGCTGCACGGGCCTGGGCTTGACCGGACGTCACCAGCCGTCGCGGCCGGGGCCTCTTGGCCCCGGGCTCCGGCGCTCGCGCCGGAGAGAACGGCCACCGTGGAGTCACTTAGAGCGAGAGCTAGGTCGCACTCTGCGAGGCGCTCGCCCCGAGAGGCCCGGGGTGGTTATGCCGTCGGCGCCCCCCATAAGTTCGGGCGGTCGCCGTCCCTAGACGTGGCAATGCACAAGGCCCGGCACCCGGTTGATAGTTCGCACACTCCACCTCTAGCGTTGATTCTTCCCCGGCGGTGATGACGTTCCGCCAGAACCGTTGTAGATACACGGAACTGATAAACTGTTAGAGCAGCAGCAATTCGCTGAATGCGTGAAAAATTTATCCACCTAGAGAACGGAATCCAAAATGCCTAATTTCATTAATTGCGTAACTGCAAAAATGCGGCTCTGGGTCGCACCCCTGACTACGTATGCGCTGGTCAAGGCCTCGCAAGCCTGGGAGTTGGCACTAGTCCAGCCGCTCGCCGACCTCGGGCAGGTGATCATCGCGCAGTGGGGTGACGGCCTGGGGTGGGTCATCTATGTGAGCATCATCGGCGGTCTCATCGGGGGACCGGCAGGACTGGCAGCTCTCAGTACGATCGCCTGCACGATGTGGACCATAAAGCGACTATCAAGCTAAAGGTACGAACTATCCCCGAGAATCGCCGAATTCTCGGGGATAGCCCTCCTTTTATCGTGGTCCGGCGGCTGGTTCGTCCCTGTCTGTGGGGATTCGTACCGACAGAGGCCGCCTGCCGGGTTGCTGCGGCGGGGCAGGGGTTGGTACGGCGAGGGCAACCGCGGCTTCGGCGGCGCGCTCGACGGCGGTGCGGCGGGGGGCGCCGGCTACAACCTCGGCGGGCTCCTGGCGGTCGGTGCCGGGGCCGAGCGGGCGGCGGTGGGTCACGGTCACTCCTTCGGGTGGGTCGGGGCGGGGGCGGCGGGTTGACGTTCGGCTCGGCGGGCGGCGGCGGCCTGGCGGACGACGGTGAGGAAGTTCTCCGGCTCCGGTCCGCTGGGGCGCCGGATTGTCTGCGGCTCGGTGGGCTCGCCCTTCTTCTGGGTGGGCAGGGGCTTGCCGTCGGCCGCGGCACGGCGGGCGGCGGCGACCTGGCGGCGCTCGGCGAGGGCGGCCTTCGCGGTCTCCCATGCCTGGTCGACCTCGGCTCCGGTGAGCACGCGGACCGAGCCGGGGGCGGCTCCGGCCGCGTCGTAGACGGCGGTGACGGCCTCCAGGTCGATGCCCTCGGTGCCCTGGACCGACTCGACGGCGGCGTGGTCGAGGCCGGCGGCCGCGACGTCGTGCCACGCCTGGGTCTTGACCTGCACTCCGGCGCGGAACTCCGAAGCGGCGTCGAGCTGGAAGAGCATGTCGGCGTCGTCCTCCTCGGTGTCGCCGCCCTGGATGCCGAGCAGCTGCCGCAGGCCTCGCGTCCACTCGATCGCGCGGCGGCCGGAGACCGCGGCCTCGTACTCCCACCAGTGGCCCTTGCACCAGTCGAGCGAGCCGACGCCCGGGGCCTGGTCCTCGGACATGCCGCCCATCAGGTCGCCGATCCGGCCGAGCA
>NZ_CP108028.1 GCF_041435095.1 Kitasatospora sp. NBC_00315
CCTGATCTACCTCGCCGTCCTGGCGGGCAGCCTGCTCGCCCTGGCCGTCCTCCTCCGCCGACGCCCGACCACCCCGCCCCCGGCGGCGCCCACCCCGGCCTCGCCGATCGTCACCGCCGACACCGAGCTGCACACGATCCTCGTTGCGGCTGCCCAGCTCGCCGCCCGGCTGCGGCCGGCGGCCTGACCTACCACCAGCGGGCCGGGTGCTCGAACACCCGGCCCGCCCCCCTCACCTCCTGAAAGGCTGATCCCATGACCGACGCCAAGACCCCCGCCCAGCTCGCCAGCGCCGCCGCCGACGCGGTCCAGGCGCTCAACCACGCCACCTTCAACACCAGCTACGAGGACGGCGGTTGGTGGTGGCCCTCCGACGCCTACGACGTCGTCGGCGGCCTGGACCGCATGGCCGGGATGCTGGGCCAGGCCCTCGACCAGATCGCCGCGCACGTCGAACGGCTCGCCCAGCACGACCACATCCGCAGCGACAAGGGCGGCGACGGCGGCGAGGACGTCGCCACCGCCCTCCGTGCCCTGAAGTCGGCACAGGCCGATGCCGCCCGGCTCGCCTCGCACCTGGGCGGCGCCCACTCCGCGCTGTCCTCGCTGGCCTACAAGGACTGACCCGTCTGAACGGCTGAGGCCGGGACGCATCCCGCGTCCCGGCCTCTCTCCGGCCCTTCAAACCCCACCAGCCTCGTCCGGCGAGTTTGGCCCCGCTGGAGCCCTGGAGGGGGCAGGATCAACGTCAACAACTCCATGAACGGCAGAAGGTCCCAGGCGGGAACCCGGGACCTCCGCAATGCCGATCGCCCCGTCTTCTAGTCCAGGGGATCTTTTGACCAGCGTAAGTGAGCCGTTCTCTCCCGCGCCACCGCTACCCGGCGAGTCGCCGCGCAGTGTGGCGCGTTCTGCTGTCCGGGCGTCCGGATCAGGCCCCCGGTGCCACTGCGGCACCCCGATCGTCCACACCCCCGGCAAGGTCCCCCGCGTCTACTGCTCGGACCGCTGCCGGAAGGCCGCGAAGCGTGCCATCGAGCAGTGGCAGCGCGCCGGTCAGGCGACGTCCGGGGGCAACCCCGGACACCTGGGGAAAGTATCAACAGAGTTTCGCGCCCCCTCCGACCTGGGGAAAGACGGCGTCAGCCCAACCCCGGTCGCCCGCGAAACTCGGTCGCGCGAACGGCGGGCGGGCCGCTTCGCCGACCGGCGCACGCTGTGGAGGATCAGCTCCATCCCCTCCTGCCGCGGCTGCGGCCGGTACGCCATGGACCCGGACGCCGGGCTGATCCTGGCCCGGACCGCCGACGACAACGCCGTGGTCCTGGGCACCCTGAAGTGCGGGAAGATTTGGTTCTGCCCGGTCTGCTCCGCCAAGATTCGGCACGGCCGCGCCCAGGAGATCACCACGGCGGTCGTCACCTGGCTGCGGCAGGGCGGCCGGGCCATGCTGGTGACCTTCACCGCCCGGCACGCCGCGAGCCACCAGCTCGCCGACCTGATGGACGCGATCCAGGGCACCCGCGCCGACAAGGACAACGCCATCGCCCGGCAGCCGGGCGCGTACCAGCGCCTCATCTCGGGCGCGGCCTGGGCGGGCGACAAGCGCCGGCGCATCAACCCGGAGGGCATCCGGGGCCGGATCGGCTACCTCGGGATGATCCGGGCGACCGAGATCACGGTGGGCCTGGCCAACGGCTGGCACCCGCACATCCACGCCATCGTGCTGTTCGGCGGCACCACCGAGGGCGAGCGCGGTGACCAGCGGGTCACGGGCGTGTTCGAGCCCTCCGTCTCCGCCATGGCGGAGTTCGAGGACCACTTCCGGGGCGTCTGGACCCGCCACCTGGCCAAGGTGGACCCGTCGTTCGAGCCCTCCGACGAGCACGGCGTGGACTTCAAGCCGCTGGAGACCGAGCAGGACGCGACCGACCTGGGCGAGTACATCGCCAAGGTGCAGGACGGCGACAAGGCCATCTCGCCCGCGAACGAGCTGGCCCGTGGAGACATGAAGGACGGCCGCTTCGGCAACATGGCGGTGTTCCAGTTGCTCCACCGGATCGGCGAGCTGATGAGCGGCCTGGCCGAGGACGAGGCGACCGGCGAAGGGTCACTGAGCTGGTGCCTCGTCCGCTGGCGCGAGTACGAGGTCACCGTGGCGGGTCGCCGTGCGATCGAGTGGACCCGCTACCTCCGCCCGCTCCTGGGCCTGGTCGGCGGGGACTCCGAGGAGGACGACCTGGACCACCTCTTCGCCCTGGACGGCGCGACCGAGATCCGCGACGGCGCCCACCTGGAGACCGCAGCCTGGCACCGGATCACCCACGCAGAACTCGACCTGGCGGCCACCGAGGCCACCGAGGCCGGGTGCTGGGCAACGCTCGAAGACCTGGTGCTCGCGGCCGGCGGGAAGGCGAGCGAGATGCGCATCCTCACCCCCGGCGAGATCACCGAGGCGTGGGAGAGGACCCTCGCCAACCTCGCCGATCGGCGGGAGCGTGCAGCTGCACGCCGGGCGATCGAGGCGGCCGGACCCGGACGAAACTGATATCAGTCCGCACTAACTCGCTGTCGGTTCCTGCGGCCTGACCAGCACAGCAAGCTATCGCGTAGGGCAGCCCCAGGGGTGGCTGTCCTACGCACGGCCTGTCGTATCGCTCCGGACCCCTGGCCGGGCGTACGTCATCAACCCGGGCCGCCTAAGCCACGCCCACGCACTAACTTGCTCCCCCAGCTCCGCCCCCCTGCTGCCTGCCTCTGCCCTGCCCTGACGCTGCCCACTTCCCCCACCCACGCTGTCCTTCTCCTCACCCACCAGCCGCCTACTTCTCCCCACCTGCGCTCCCTGTTCTCCCACCGCTTTCCCCTCCGTATCCGCTCTCTCAACCCCATTCCATTCCCTGATCAACCACCTTCCAATTCCTCTCCGACCTTCACTCAATTCCCTTCTCTCTCCACCCTTTTCCACCTCTGACCTTTCACTCTCTGTTCCATCTCTGACCCCCTCCCACCAACCTCTGTTCCACCTCCACCGAGACCACCCACTTTTCAAGGGACGCGGAGAGTGGGTGGTCTCGGTGGAGGTGGAACAGCCGGGCAGGTCGGAGGGGGTCAGAGTGTCCGGGCCCCGGACACCCGTTGTCCTACCCTGTGTCCAGCTCAAAAAGGGGCGAGCGCGCCTGGTATCGGCACGCGGAAAAGGGCCCGTACTCCGTGGAGTACGGGCCCTTCCTGGTGGTCGGTCAGTAGCCGATGATCCGGCGGCCGGTCTCGTACTGGCGGCGGATCGTGGACTGCTTCTCGGGGTCCTCGTGGATGGATTCGGCGATCTGCCGCCAGCTCAGGCCGTAGTCGTCGCGGAGCCGGACGACCTGGACGGCGGCCCGCCGCTCCAGGAGGCCGGCCAACTGGTTGGTGAAGAACGCGGCCTGGCGGACGTCGGACTCCGAGCGGTCGGTGTTGCGCTCCGCCTCCCCGTCGCCGAGGGCTTCGAGCGCGTAGGCGAGCTGGTCTCCCTCGACCGAGCGGGCGAGCCAGCCGTGCGGGTCGTCGGTGCTCTCCCAGGTGATCTCGGCACTTCCGCCGGTGGTCTTCGTGACGCTGACAGACATGGTTGTCCTCTCTCGGATGGTGCGGGGTGGTGGGTCAGATCAGAGCGAGCATCAGGGCGGCGGGCAGCAGGCCGAGCGCCAGGTGCGCTGTCTGGTCGACGTGGGCGGCTCCGCCGTGGGCCGCGAATCCGGTCTGTCGAGCGACGGCCATCCAGCGGGTGACGGGCCAGCGGCGGTCGATGGCCGCGTGGCTGACGACGATCCAGGCGACGGCGGCGACGGTGCCGGCCCCAGTGAGATGCAGGCCGAGGGCGGCTGCACCGACGCCGAGGACCAGGGCGACGGCAACCACTGCGTGGGTTCCGGCGTGGGCGGCGGAGGCGGTCCAGCCGACGCGGCCGGAGCCCGCTTTGTGTGCGGCCTGGTGGTCCGTCTGGAACGGGTAGTCGGCGAGCATGTGGCCGACGTACAGCAGGACGAACGCGGTAGCGAAGACGCTGGCAGCCATGATCTGGTCCCTCCCCGAAGTGGCGTGCGCTTTGCGCACACTCCGACTATGGCAGGGGGTGTGCGCATTGCGCAAGGGGGGGTGCTGACGGACTAGCA
Source organism: Kitasatospora sp. NBC_00315 (assembly GCF_041435095.1). NCBI lineage: Bacteria > Bacillati > Actinomycetota > Actinomycetes > Kitasatosporales > Streptomycetaceae > Kitasatospora > Kitasatospora sp. NBC_00315. Next base: position 4,158 of record NZ_CP108028.1, read on the forward strand.
AACGGTGTGAATGCGATCATGAACCCTTGTGGCTTTGTGAATGCAAGAGCTCCGATCGTCCTTCCGGAGCGAAGCTCTGACCTGGGGTCGGGCGGAGTGCAAGAGGTGTGCCCTCCTCTTGGGGTGTTCTCGATCTTGCTTGGCTGAGGTGACTCTCTGCTGTCGATCTCGGTCCGTCGGATCGTGATGCAAGGGTGTGCTGGTTCTGCTGGTCGTCGCTGACGGTGAGTGATCTGGTGGCACTGCTCGGGCGGTCAGGTTCGTGCGGCTGGGACGGTCGGTGCGGCTGGCGGGCGACTGGCCCATGCGTCGAAGTGCTTCGGTCCGGCCTTGGCCAGTGCCTCGCGTCGGTACTGCGCGGTGGACCGTGAGACCTGGGTGGCGTCGGCCAGCTGCGCGAGCGATCCGCCGGCGCGCTGGTGCGCGCGGATCGCCTCGTCGCGGACGGCCTCGATGCGCGGCAGGAAGCGGAGGTCGAGTCCGCCGATGACGTGGGCGAGGTCGGACAGGAAGACGGCCATCGGCTCGCCGCGGCGGTAGGTCTCGCCGGTCCGCAGCATGACGATCCCCTGGATCGTGGCGTCCAGGCTGTCGAGCAGTCGCCCGGCGTCGGCGCCCATCGCGGCGGCCTCCTCCGGAAGGAGCGTGACCGTCAGGGTCACGCTCCCGTCGTCGTCCTGGTGGACCTTGTGCATGTGCGCTCCTCAGCGGGTGTACGGATGTCCGTGCATGGAGGGTTGCACGGACATCCGTACAGCGGATTTCCGGCTCGCCGACGACGACCAGGGCGACGTCGGTGTACGTGAAGTCGGTGACGTACCGGGCGGACGGATGACGTACCGGTGAAGCAGGCCGGGATCGGAGCACACCTCTTGCTATCCGGTGGCGCGTCCATGACGACCGATCAAAAATCGCGTCGTCGCCTGCGGCGATGGCGTCGCCTCCCGGCGGGCCTGGCGGCCGGGCTCGGGCGGGAGGGCTGCCGCGAAACTGGGCCCACAAGGCACTAACTCGCTTCGGGTTTCTGCTGCTGCGGCCGGCGGATTCGTCGGCCGGCCCGCGCCCACCCTCACGACCGAAGCCGCGGTGACCGGACCCCGGCCGCCGACGTCCACCAGCTGCTCGCGCAGCCCGCACGGTTGGGCTGGCGGGGGGTTCCCTCGGTGGGCGGCAGTCGCAGACCTGGCACGGGTTCTGCTGGGGGTGGCGGAGCTTGCGGAGCTGCCCCCAGCAGGTTCCGTGCGAGCCTTTGGTGCCGTTCGCCGAGGGAACCCCCCGACTGTTCGACCGTCACCACCCACCAGTGCGGCACGAATCGCTCGTCGCCCCTCCCCTCGGAGGTGGTCGGGTGTGGGCGGAGCCCGCTGGCAGATGCCGAGCTGCTGCAGCTGCTTCGCGGCAGCGGACGGCGCGTCGGCAAGGACGGCCGGTCGTCCGGCGGGGAGAGCCGCTGTACGCCGCTCTGACGGCCTGTGGGCCCGCTGGCGGACGAAGAGCCGCAGGAGCGGGAGAGCGGCGCTCAGCGGCCCCGTGTAGCGCCGTGTATCGGTACGTTCGGGTGAGCACGACGAAGCCCCCCGCCGAATTCGGATCGGCAGGGGGCTTCCGTGTGCTCTGGGGCGGTCAGCTCCGGTGGACGCGCCAGCGGCCGGCCGGAGCCACGGACTCCCCGACCTCGATCGTGTCGCCCTGGGCGTCCACGTAGACGTTGCGGCTCAGCAGGACGGGGGAGTCGGCGACGACGCCCAGGAGCTCCGCGTGCTCCTGGGTGGCGGCGGCGGAGGTGGACGCCTCCTCCGAGGCGACCGCGCGGCGGCCGGTGACGGCCTCGATGGCGGACGGGGTGCCGCCGATGATCCGCTCCTTCAGCAGCAGGGCGGGCACCGTCTCCGCGAGGTCAGCCGAGAACCAGCTGGTGCTGGCGCTGACGGGCTCGCCGTCGGCGTTGTGCGTCACCCGCTGGCGCCGCAGCGCCGGGCCCTGGTCCTCGACGCCCAGGAGGTCGGCGACCCACTCGGGCGGGACGGTCAGGTCGGCGTTGGTGATGACCGCGTACTCGCCGTCCGCGTAGATCCGGCCGGTGGCGAGCGCGGCCTCCAACCGGTCTGCGGCTGTGCGGTGGAGCGTGCGCCTGGTGCTGACCGTGGTGGACGCGCCCGGCCGGGCTTCCGCGAGGCCTTCGGCCTTGAGGGTGCGGTGGACCTTCTGTGCGGTCGCGGTCGAGATCGAGTACTGCGCCGCGAGGTCGCGGACGGAGGGCAGCGCGTCGCCGTGCGACAGCTCGCCGCTGACGATCTTCGCCTTCAGCGTGGCGACGACTTGGAGGTACGGGGGCGTGCGCTCCAACGAGGACATGTCGGCTCCTTCGGTTCGGGTGGTCTAGCACAGCATCCGATGCGGTGATCTACCACAGTGTAGGGCTTGACACAGCAACTGTGCTACTACAGTATGGATGTTGTTAGGCCGGTCCTCCTGGGGGCGGCTCAACGGGCTCGGAAATCCGGGGCCCTCGCGCGCACACGCGTAGGGCCCCCTCTCCAAAGGCCGCCGCAACTTGCAACTTCGCAGGTCACGCGCGGTTGAGGGGTGCAACCGAGAGCACGGGCGCAACCGCTGGGAGCAACTACCCCAAAACAGACGGGCCGGATCGCCGCTCGAACGGCAATCCGACCCTGATCCACGATCTTGAAAGGACTCGCTCGTGGACCTCGCAGCAGCATGGTCGAAGTCGATCGACACCTCCAAGTCGGCGCGCACCGCGTCGTCGACCGCCACCGTGAACGCGCTGGACGCGGTCGGCCCGTTCTGCGCGCCGTTCGCGGTGCGCTGGGACGCCGAGGCGAAGCGGCGGCTGGACCTCCGCACCCCGGACCACCTGAAGGCCCTGCTGGCCGCTCAGCGTGAGCACAACAGCGCTCGGGCCCTGGCCGTGACGGCGAAGAACGCCCGCCGCACGGCTCGCGCCGGATCCAAGAACCCGCTCAGCACCGAGCGGCGCGCGGCCCGCACCTCGCACCGCGCCGCAGCTCAGCAGCACACGCAGGCACGCGCCGACCTGCGGGCCGCCCGCCGGAACTACCCGACGACCCTGCGGGTCCGCGCGGTGCAGATCCACATCGCGCACAGCGTCACGGCCGGGCTGACCTCCTGGGTCCTGACCGAGAACGCGCACGAGCTGACGATCTGGCCCGCGCCGGTCTCGGCCGCGCTGGTCCTGCTCAACGCCGCCGGCCTCTGGCTCGGCCGCCGCAAGTCGTCCGTCCAGATCGAGGACGGCCTGACGGCGGAGGAGAAGCGCCTGGCGGAGCGTCTGGACCCGTCGTTCTGGGTGCAGAACGCCGACCCTCGCGGCCTGGCTGGCACCGTGCCGACCCCGGCCAAGCTGACCCCGGCCGGGCTGGTCTCCCACGTCCGGCTCGACGGCCGGTGGACGCCCAAGGCGTTCCGCGCCAAGGAGGACGAGATCCGCGCCCTGCTCGGAGCACGTACCGACCTGCGCATGGAGATCAAGACCGGCAGCCACGGCGACCGCGCCACGATCACGCTGCGGACCCGCAGCGCGGCGGACGGCCTGGACCTGACCGGCTGGGCTCCCGGCGCTCCGTGGGGCGTGGACACCGTCACCGGTGAGCTGGTCATGGTCCCGCTCGGCCGCCGGATGCTCATCGCCGGTACGTCCGGCGCGGGCAAGTCCTGGTCCACCCGGGCCCTGCTCGCCGAGGCGTCCGAGACCGAGGACCACCGCCTGGTCGTCGTCGACCCGAAGCGCGTGGAGGCGCTGAACTGGAACCACCGCGCCCGCACCGCGATCGACCTGGAAGGCGTCCTCGACCTCTCGGACGAGCTGGTGGCCGAGATGCACGAGCGCCTGGAGCTGATCCCGCGCGGCCAGGACGTCATCCAGATCAGCGCCGACCGCCCCCGGATCACGGTGTTCGTGGACGAGGGTGCCGAGGTCATCTCGATGTCCAAGACGCCCAGGGTCAAGCCGACGAAGGAGGACCCGGGCGACCCCGACTGGTCCCGGATCATGGCCAACTTCCGGACCCTCGCCCGGATGGCGCGGGCTGCCGAGATCATCCTGATCTGGGCCACCCAGAAGCCGACCATGGACGCCAACGGCGGCATCGACCCGCAGATCAGCGCCCAGATCACCTACCGGGCCGCGCTCGCGCTGTCCACCTCGGCCGAGTCCCGCGTGGTCTTCGGCGAGGACGCCACCGACAAGGGCTGGCACGCCCACGAGCTGCCCATGCCGGGCGTCGCGATGCTCCGCTACGGCCCCAAGGCCAAGCCGCACCCGATCAACACCCGGGCGTTCTCCCCGGCCGACGTCATCGCGCTGCCGGACCGGCCGATCTGGAAGCGCGGCGGCGGCCTGGCCGACGCCGTGCCTTCGCAGCGGAACGCGCTGCGGCTGGTCAAGGACGCCCAGGAGGTCGAGGTTGCCGACGCCGCGCCCGCCCAGGAGTCGAACCGGAACCGGGTGCTGGCAGCGGTCCGCGCCGGCGCTCTCAGCCCGAAGGCCGTGACCGAGGCCACGGGCCTGAACAAGGGCACCGTGTCCCGCGAGGTCGGGGCCCTGGTCAAGGCGGGCGTCCTGGTCCGCTCCACCGACGGCACGCTGGCCATCGTCGCCACGGAGGTGTCCGCATGAGCGCCGACCTGCAGATCGCCATCGCCGAGGCCAAGCGGCAGCAGGAGTTCGCCGCGCTGGTAGCCGCCGTCGTCCAGCAGCTGCCCGCCGCGACCGCCCCGGCGCCGCTGCAGCAGCACTCCGGCTGCGGCTGCCAGCACGGTCACCCGGCCGTCCCGACCAGCCGTTCGTCCATGCGACCCCTGGCCATCGGCGGGGCGGTCGTCGTCGGCGGCGCGGTCCTGACCGGCCTGTTCCTGGCCGTGGCGCTCGCCTCGGTCGCCATCGCGGTCAGCACGATCGTGCTGTACCTGCTGTTCCGCGAGGTCAAGAAGGGCCGCAGCTGATGGCCGCCCGGAAGACCGCCCCGGTCGAGGTGCCGGGCCAGCTGCTGATGTTCGCGGTGCCGACCCCGGCGGTCTGCATCTGCTCGCGGGGCAAGTCCGCCTCGATCTGCGGCTACGACCGCCACTGCGGCGCGTGCTCGCGCTGCCTGGACTGCGAGAAGTGCGCCGGACCCGGCTGCACCTGCGACTGCGAGGGGAAGTGACCATGAACACCACCGACGTGCGGCGCTTCCTGCGCCGCCTGCTGACGGTCGGTCCGGCCGTCGCGATGACGCTGGTCAGCATGGCGCTGACCCTGGCCGTGGTCGTGATGTGGCTCGGGCAGTCGATGCCCGTCGCCGTCGCCCTGGTCGTCGGCGTGGGCCTGGACGGCGGCTGGCTCGCCACCCTCGCCTACGAGCGCCGGTTGGCCGCCCAGGGCGACCACAGCACCGCTGTGACGCTGGTCGGGTGGGGGTTCGGCCTGATCGCGACCGGCGTCCTGGTCGCCCACGCCCTGGTGGGCGAGCACTCCGCCGGCGCATGGCTGGCCGTGGCCTGGCTGCCGATCGCGGCCAAAGCCTTGTGGCTGGTCCACGGACTGTGGGAGCGGACGTCGCTCACCCCGGCCGCGCTGGTAGCGATCCGCGAGATCCAGCAGGAGTCTCGCGACGAAGCCGCGGTACTTCGGGCTCGGCTCCGGGCGGAGGCTGGCTCGGAGGAGACCCGGCTCACCGCCGTGACGGCGGCTGGGGCCCGCGTCGCACGGGTTCAGGCCCGTACCGCCGGACGGCTCGCCGGATCCTGGTCCCAGCTGGAGAAGGCCCGGCAGGCGGAGGGCACCGGACGCGCTCTGACCTGCGTCACAGAGCGCGTCACACCCGGGGCACGCCCCGCCTGGGACCTGCCCGTCTGGGAGTCCCTGGACGCCCTGACGGCGCTCCCCGCGCTGGACGCCGCCCCGGCGCTCAGCGACGACGAGATCGACCGGATCGTGGTCGAGCTGCGCGACAGCGAGACCCCGCCCCTGACCTACCGCGAGCTGGCCGTGAGGTTCCGCGCCGCTGGTCACTCCGCCGGAGAGACCCGACTCCGGTCCTCCTGGCGGCGCGTCACCGCACTGGCTGAGGG